>JACPZX010000113.1 GCA_016195325.1 Acidobacteriota bacterium | reverse complement strand
GGCGACGCAGGGGGCTTCCCCAGCGCCGCGTAGACCCCCGCGGCCGCCTGCCAGACGTAGCGCGCGAGAAGCCTCGACGTCGCCGGTGCGACGTGCGGCACGAGGAGCCTCACGGCGCTCGGCCCGGTGACGGTGTGGATGAGCGTGATCACCAGCCCGGGCTGCGCCTCCTCGACGAAGATCCGCGCGAAGGTGGAGGTGAGGTCCGAGAGGAAGCGTGATGGCTCGATCGAATCATCCACGAGGTGGATGACGGAGGCAAATGCCGGCGACGCCGCGAGCGGCTTGAGCGCGTCGGAGATGAGGAAGCGCCGCGGCCGCTGATCGGCTGGAACGAGGGGGACGCTGCGGATCGCCTGCGATGGAAGGAGGCCGGCCGCGGGCTTCCCTTCCGATTCCGGAAGCGACTGGTACCGGGCCGCCCAGTAGCCGAGCCCCTCCGCGAGCTCGTGGCGGCGTGCGGGGGTCTCCTTCGCGGCGAGGCTCCGCGCCGCGTGCCCGGTGCGGATGACGCCGTGCATCGCGGCGCCGACGATCCCCGGGGCCAGTCGCGCCGACCACGTGTCGAGGACGGCGGGCCACGGCCGCTCCGCCAGCTCGCGATCGAAGAGGGCGATGAAGTCGCCGACGCGGTTGTACACGCCGAGCGTCTCCCGCCACGCGTCGGCGGCGACCGGGTTGCGGGCGTCGGGGTGGACGTCGAGGCGGCGACGGTACCCCTCGAGCCACGGCTTCACCGCGGCGGGCCGCCCGAGGGCCGTCAGCGCCTCGGCCGCCATGGGGCCGTGGTTCGCGAGCCCGCCGCCGTACTCTGGGCCGGTCGAGGCGAGGATCTCGAGGGCTTCGTCCATCGCATCTTCCTGCTCCCCGCCGGTGAGCGGTCTCACGCCCGCCGCCGCGAGGGCGCCAAGAAGGAACGCGTCGCGCGCGAAGCGTCGTCGCGTGATCGGGTCATCGGTGCCCATCTCATGGCTCACGAATCTGAAGGTCCCGGCAGATCTTTCGCGCGAGGAAGTCGTTGATCTCACGGTGCCGTGGAACCGTGGATGACTTTCGCGCCGCGCGGTTGACGTACACCGAATGGCTGCCGCCTTCACGGAGAAGCTGGCAGCCCTGTGATTCCAGATGCCGAAGCAAGTCGATGCGCTTCACGCCGCGGGGATGAGCAGCGGCTCGCGGATGACTTCCTGATCTCGGAGATCTTCCTCGGAGAGAGCGCGATTCGCTTCGAGGACCAGCATCACGGCCTCCTGAAGATTGGTCCGAGCTTCCTGAAGAGTTGGGGCCTGAGTGTTCGCGCCGGGCAGTTCTTCCACGAAACCGACATACCCGTCGGGGACTTTTCTGAATACCGCGGTCAGTTGGAGCTTCACGCTGATCGCCTCCTTGGGCTGGACACAGTCTAGGCCAGGCTCCACTGGGCGTCTAATCTGGAAAGCAACGTCGAACCAAAGCAACGTCCACCGACATCACGGCGGACACGGGGACGTGTTCGGCCGCGGTGATCCCGACGAGGTCGATCCGGGCGACCCTTCGCCGCACGCCCCCTTCCCCGTCACCAGGTAGTAGAAGAGGCCGGACGGCGAGGCCGCGTCGGTGGCGGCGGGCGATGTGTCCCCCGCGAAGAGACACGTCTGATTAAAGCTCCACCCGCCAGACGGGTGCGTCCCGCGGTAGAGGTCGTATGCGCCGATTCCCGGCGTCGCCGACCAGTGAAGAGTGTGGTCGTCGGTGAAGACGAGGTCGAGCGCGACCTCGAAGCCGGCGGGGCACGCCGAGCACGCGTCGCCGACGCCGTCGCCGTTCGTGTCCCTCTGGTCGGGGTTGAAGAGCGCCGGGCAGTTGTCGCAGGCGTCACCCACCCCGTCCCGGTCGGAGTCGGCCTGCGAGGCGTTGGCGACGAGAGGGCAGTTGTCCGCGGGAAGAAAGAGGCCGTCGCCATCCGCGTCGGCGTCGATGTGGAGAAGGTAGTAGGCGTCCTCGGCGAGGCACCCGCCGCCCGTGCATCCCCCCGAGACCGCGACCGAGTAGCTCCCGGCCGGCGCCGCGACCGCCAGAAGCGGATCGGGGGACGACGCGTCCTGCGCGATCGTCCCCGACGGGGAGTTGAACGAGACCGTCCCCGCGAGCAGCGAGAGGAGCCCCGCGCGCGCGTCGAGATCGGACTGGACCATCGCGGAAGCCGGCAGGGTGAAGCGGAAGTGATCGACATCCGATCCCGGTGCGACGACGCCGCTGACCGCGCGCGGGATCGCGATCGGCGATCCGCCCGCGAAGCTCCCGTTGTCCGGCGATGGGCCGAGGTCCACGGACATCTGGTAGAAGGCGTTCGCCGATCCCGCGTACCGCCTCACCTCCCTCACGCGAATCGTGTAGAGGCCGGTCGTGGGTATCGTCACCTGGATGAACGGGTCCGAGGGATCGGCGGTCGTGTAGGCGTCCTGGGCGATCGCCAAGCGGTTGGGATCGTAGACGGTGACGGCGAGCTTCGCGGGAGGCTGCAGAGGGTCGAAGACCGCGGAGTCGATGTCGACGGTGAGCACCTGCCCGGCCTGGGCCTGCACTCGGTAGTCGTCTTCGTCCCCCGCCGGGAAGATCAGCGCGTCGAGCGAGACGGCGACGGGAGGGGTGATGGGGGTCGCCGTGTCGAATGTGCCGTTCGGCTCGCTCTCGAGAGAAAGAAGGTAGGTGAAGGCGGCGCCCCCCGCGGTGCTCGTCGCGTGCCGAATCCGGACGAAGTACTTCCCCGCGTCCGCCGCCTGGAACGAGACGACGGGATCGTCGAACGATCCCTGGGAGGCCGCCTGGGCCACGACCGTGACGCCGTCGGGGGCGAGGACCTCGACGATGGCGCTGAGCGACGATCCGGGCTGGGGGCCGGCCCGGAATCCGCGCGCGAGGACGTCGGCCTGGATCGTCTGACCCGCGGCGAGGGCGACGGCGAAGAGGTCGACGTCTCCGGGCGCGCCGATGACGCCGCCGATCGTCATCGGGCTGACGATCGGCTGAGCGCTCGCCGCCGTGTCGTTGGGCTCGACCTCCCGGCGGAGATCGGCGCGCGCCGGAGACGGCGCGACAGCGAGGGCCAGAGCCGCGACGAGCGTCCGGAGCGCGGCGCCCCTCACTTCCGGTTCCCCTTGTTGCGCACGGTCGCCTGCGCGCAGGCCTCGAGGGGGACGCCGCGGTAGCGCGCGGCGACGCAGACGGGGACGGACGCGCCGTCCAGGCCGCCGCTCACGAGCGCGACGAGATCCTGCCCGTCGCCGTCGAGCGTCCGGCAGTCGCCGTCGGCCGGGCGGTTGAAGGTCATCGTCGCCCTCTTGCTCGAGACGGCCCGCGCCGCGAGGTTCTCGTGAAGCCCCGCCTCGAAGAGAGCACTTCCATCGCTCGCGGGGCAGGCGATCGCCGCCGGATCGGGGAGGATCGTCCCCGAGACCTTCGAGATGCGACCTCGATCGAGAGGTGTCGCGTCCACGACGACCGGATGGTTCGGATCGCAGACGAGCGAGAGCGAGACCGTCATCGAGAAGGTCGCCCCCGCCGCGTTCACGTCGAGGCTCGCCGTGCTCAGCGTGGCCGCCGCCGAGAGCTCCGTGCCGACGCAGGGATCGCACGCGTCGCCGATCCCGTCGCCGTCGAAGTCGGCCTGCGTCGGGTTGTAGGCCGCGGGGCAGTTGTCGCACGGATCGCCGACGCGATCGGAGTCCTGGTCCGCCTGCGACGCGTTCGCGATCGCGCGGCAGTTGTCGAGATCGTTGATGACGCCGTCGAAGTCGGAGTCGGTTGGCCCCGCGGCGATCGCCTCGATGGGACCCGACGGCGTCGGGTTGATCCACGCCTCGAGGATCGCCGGCCCCCGCCTCGGGACCGCGATGGGCGGGGCGAAGGCGTCGAGGACGTAGAGGACGTCGTGGGAGGGATCGCTCGTCGAGGCGAAGAGGAAGCTCCCCGCCGCGCCGAGGCCGTTGACCTTGCGGCTGAGGAAGGCCCCGACCTTGTCGTCGCCCTGGAGGAGGACCGTGTCGCAGGCCCCGTTCGCCCCGGGGAGGATCGCGTTGCCCAGCTCGAAGTCGTCGTAGAACGGCGGCGTCTCGAGAACGCCGTCGGCGCCGGGGACCACGCACCCCACGACGTCGTCGCCGTCGGGGAGGTTCGTCTCGCAGATGCCGTTACGCCCCGACTGGATCTCGTTGAGGACGACGACGTCGTCCCCCTGCGCGACCGTCTGGAGCGATCCGTTCGGCCCGGCGGCAACGCAGCGCGTCGGGGTGAGGTAGTTCTCCATCGTCACGGAGCTCCCGAACTCGAGGAGCTGGAGCTGATTCATCGGGACGTTCGCCCCGATGATCCCCGCCGTGGTGCTCCGCGAGAACCACCCGGCGTGATCGTCGAACGAGGGGGGCCACGCGTTGCCGTCCGCCCCTCCCTGCCCCGCCGTGTCCCCCGCGAGGAAGAAGCCCACGTTGAACCCGATGCCGCTGAAGGGGAATACGACGAACTGCGACTGGTTCGGCGGCTGGATGGCGAGGGAGATCAGCCCCCCCGCGCTCGCGCCGAGCCCGGTGATGCCGGTGACACCGTTGATGTTCGTCTGCGGGAAGGAGTGCAGAACCGTGCCGGTCGCCGCGCTCAGCTCGTAGATCGTCGGTGTTCCCGCCGTCGTCCCGTTCGTGTAGAAGAGCGTTCCCCGGCGCGCGGCGTACGCGAGCCCCGAGCCGCCGCCGACCGCCGGCTCCGGCGTCGGGAAGGAGTTGAGGACGACGTGGCGGCTCCGGTCGAGCTGGTAGATGCGTCCGCCGCTCCCGGGATCGACGACGAAGAGCGTCTCCGGCGGAAAGGTGTTCGGCGAGGCGTCGCACGGATCCCCGAGCCCGTCGTGATCGGCGTCGTTCTGGTTCGGGCTCGCCGTGGCGGGGCAGTTGTCGCAGGCGTCGCCGATGCCGTCCCCGTCGGCGTCGGCCTGCACGGGGTCGGGAGTCTCGGGGCAATCGTCGGCGAGGTTCTGCATGCCGTCGCCGTCGAGGTCCAGGATCGCCGCGCCGACGTCGATGCGCGCGAACGCGCGCCCGATGCGCGGGTCGTCGATCATCTTCCCCGTCGATTGAAGCCGCGTCACGATCTCGTCGGGGGTGAGGGAGGGCTCGCGCTCGAGGAGGAGCGCCGCCGCCCCCGCCGCGTGCGGGGTGGCCTGGGACGTCCCGCAGAAGGCGGAGAACTGTCCGCCGAGGCGCGCCGAGTTGATCCGGCAGCCCGGCGCAAGGAGATCGAGGAAGTCGGCGACGTTCGAGAAGCAGGTGATCTTGTCCGCCGACGTCAGGTCGCCGCAGCCGCTGAAGGCGGCGAGGCCGATGTCCGAATCGTAGACCGCCCCCACCGAGACGGCGTCTTTGAGGCACGCCGGCGAGCTGAGCTGGCCGACGAGGCCGCCGTTGCCCGCCGCCGCGAAGCTGATCGCCCCGTTCTGCGTCCGGAGAAAGGTCAGCGCCGCCCCCATCGCCGCGTTGAGGGGATCGGCGTCGTCGCACTCGGCCGGGTAGGCCGTCGAGGAGCCGAGGCTCATGTTGAGGACGCGGACGTCGGGGCGGTTGTCCAGGATCCAGTCGAGGGCCTTCGACGTGTCGAGCACGAACCCCCCTCCCGTCGCGGCGAGGACCTTCACGGAGACGACGCGCGCGCCGGGGGCCATCCCCACGGCCGAGAGGTTCGCGCTCCCCCGCGAGAGGATGATCCCCGCCACGTTCGTGCCGTGCCCGTTGTCGTCCTGCGCCGATCCCGGGCCGCTCTGCTCCTCGAGGCCGTTCGGGCAGCAGCCGACCCCGTCCCCGAGGACACTCCCCTGGCAGAAGCAGCGCTCGTCGACGAGCGCCCCCGCGAGGTCGGGGTGGTTCGCGTCGACGCCGGTGTCGATGACGGCGGTGACGATTCCCGCGCCGGTGACGCCCGCCCGATGCGCGCGATCGGCGCCGACGAGGGGAATGCTCTGCGAGAGGGCGATCGACGCGGGGAGGTTCGGTCCAACCGCCCGCACGCGCGGTGCGGCGAGGAGCCGGTCGAGGTGCCCAGCGGTGATGCGCGCGGCGATCGCCGGGATCATCGAGAAGCGGTGGAGGCCGCGAAGCTCACCCGGCGCGAAGTTGCGGAGGACCTCGTCCTGCGCCTGGTGGATTCGCGATCGGCGCGCGGCGCGGCTCGTGGTCGGGCTCGACGCCTCGGGGACCTTCAGGAGGATGATCGCGTCGGCGCTTCCGTTCGCGGCGACCTGGTTGCGGAGATCCGGGGGCGGCGCCGGCGGGCCGTCGCCGTGGAGGGGCTCGGGCTCGATGACGGGCCGCGTCGGGAGAAAGGCGACGTCATCGACTGGGGGCGGCGTCGAGGGGGTTCCGTCGAGGACGAGCGTGGCGAGAAGGAGCGCCGCGGCTCCGGCGATTCGAAGCGTTCGAGGGGTCGTGGGCATCGCGCCACCCCTGACGTGGACTCGGGCGATCGGGCTTCAAGGATGGCACACGGGCGGGGGTGAGAGAAGGGGAATCGGGCAGCCCGGGGGGGATATGGTGTACGGACCACCCATGTCTACACTTTTTGACAAGTGTAGACGGTTCCACCGGCTCACGATTCACGACTCTCTTGTGTCTAACATGTGAGTGCGCTGCACAGGAGGAGGGATTACGGCTGAGATTATCCGGCCCACGTGGTCGACTTTCACACTCGCGACCACGATCGCATTCTCGTTCGCGGTTGCTTCCACGGATCGAGCTTTAGGCAACCCGACTTCCGCACCAGTCATGCCACATGCGTCAGAGGCCGGCGCCGAAAGGGTGCGCACACCGTCCGATTCGATCCCGGCGTCGGGGACAGTCGAATGGGCGGAGGCGGTCGCTGCGGCACAGGCGGAGCTCTGGTCTCCTCAAGGTCCGGTTGACCTGGAGAAATGCTACAGGCGGCTCCTCCAGCTCTATCACGAGTGCAACGGTTGCAGGCGAAAGATCGTGAAGGACCTGGAGCGGCGGCTGCAGCTGAAGCCGGACGATGCGCCGGCCATTCGTCGCGTCCTGGAGGCGGAGTTCGTTGACGACCCGCTATCCCTGGGCCGGTTGCTCAATGACGAGGGACGTTTTCTTGAAGCCAGGCACGCGGCTGAATTGGCTCTGAAACACACTCGATTCGTCGAGAAACAACTGGACCTCGTCGAGGTCCTTGCGAATGCTCACGCTCATCTCAAGGAGCTCGATGAGGCGGGACGCCTGGCGAGACGTCTTCTCGATGACACTCCTGTGTCGTCACATTATTGCGAGAAGGCGTTGCGTTGGTGGGCCTGGCTTGGAGAGGAACCCGTGCCCGACGAACACTTCTACCGGCCAAGCGACTTCATCAGCAAGTTCGAGCACTTACGAGAGCTGGAGCGCACCCGAGGAAACGTGCCGTACGTCAGTTGTCTCTACAATCACGACCTCCTGTTCTGGGACAAGTTCGTCACCGGGTCGGCATCCATCGGCGTGCCGGTGGCCGACGATGTTCGCTCCCTCTTCCCAGACGGGATCGAGGTGCCTCAGAAACAGTTGGCCCGCAGAACGCAGGATCCAAAGACCCGGGCAGCCATCCTGCACAGCGTCGCCTGGAGGTACTGGACGAAGGACACGCGCCAGTCTGAGCTGCTCTTCCGCGAAGCAGGCGAAACAGCAACCTGGCGGAGCATCGAGGTCGGGACGCTCACATCCCCCCTATTGGGGGACGATTCGGAGCATGGGTCGGAGTTGGAGCGCCGGGCACTCCGCCTGATCAATGATTTCCCAGAGTATGAAGCGTCCTGCGAAGGATGCGTCATGTACTGCCAAGCGCTCATGCAGCCATGGCCCAAGTTCTCGAATCGAGTCAGTGAATGGGCAGGAAAGTGCCTAAGGCTGATGAATGAATGCCCCGGGGACCAATGGGGACAAGTAGTCGGGTTCTTTCCCCCTGCGAACGACAGAGCGAGGGAAGTCTACGAGGCTCTGCTCAAGAGCGGGGTCCCTGATGAGGTGATTCCGATGCTCCTCATGCGCCTTCGGGCCGCAATCGGGAAGACGGATCCGACACTTTCCTGGAGTCTTGCGCGGAAAGCGCTCGGCAATCCAGAATTTCCCGCCGTTATGCTCGAGCCTCGCGCGGGTGCACTCAGCCAGAGGGAGGCTGAGGAAGCCGGCGACTACCGCTCGGCCCTTTTCCTCGAGCTGCTTGCCCGCCATCCCGTACACACTGTGGACAATCCGGAGCGTTCGTTCCCCTCGAAGGCTCCGGAGTTTCGCAGAGGCTATTACGAACTTCAACTCGGGATGAAGCCGCACGAGAAGTGGAGCGTCTTGATCAACTTGCTCCCCACGTCTCCGAGTGATCCTGCATCGGACTACCTCCATACCGAATACTTCCTCGATCGGCTCAGCAGGGCCTCGACAATCGTCCATGAGGAGAGCGCCGCGCTCGAATGGTTCAAATCCGTCCAGAAACGGTACGTCGACGAGATCGAGCACCTGACTCCCGGTGAGAAGGGGGCACGGGAAGGGAAACACTTGATGGATGTGGAGTCGGTGCTCAAGACGCAAGTTGAGAAGCTGAAGTCCGCTGTAAGGGCTGATTGACCCGAGTCGTCTTGGCGGGACTCGTTCCGCTTCGCCCTCACGCCCCCGGTGCGCCCACCGCGGCGCCCTTGACCTTGTCGTCCTTCGTGAGCCCTTCGACGATTTCGATCCGAATGCCGTCGGACAGGCCCGTCTTGATCTTCCGGCGCTCGAACTTCTGCGGCGACGTCTCGACCTCGACGTACGGCTGATCCCCCTCGAACTGGAGGAGGCTCTCGCTCAGCGTCAGCACACCGGTGCGCCGGTCGAGGACGATGTCGGCGTTGGCGCTGTAGTTCGCGCGAATGACGGCGTCGCCGGTGACGCGCAGCGCGGCGCGGATCTTGAACTGGACGGCGCCATTCTCCTCGAACCCCTTCGGCGCGATGTGCTCGAGGACGGCGTTGAAACGGGCGGGCTCCAGGGCGCCGATGGTCAGGACCATCTCCATCCCGGTCCTCAGCTTCCCGACCTCCGACTCGTCCACCTTCCCCTCGAAGATCAGCTCCCCCATGTCGGCGAGGGCGGCGATCGTCGTCCCGTCGTTGAAGTTGTTCGACTCGATCACCGACGCCCCCTCCTTCACCGGAACGTCGAGGACCGTGCCCGTCATCGTGGCGCGCACGAGGGTGTTCGTCTCCTGCCCCGAGCGCGACGGAACGCCGCGGCGGATCACCTCGAGCGAGTCGCCGGCCGCCGCCAGCTCCTCCTGCTCCGTGTCCCGCGCGAGGATCGCCGCGCGGAGCGCCGTCTCCTCGAGGACCTTCTCGTCGAAGAGGCGCTGGCGCCGATCGAGCTCGCGCTGCGCGTCCTCGAGGCGGATGCGCGCGAGGTTGACGCGGCTCTCGGCCGAGGCGAGGGCGGCCGTCTGCGGGATGACGCGGATCACGGCGATGAGATCGCCGCGCTTCACGCGGTCGCCGGGCTCGACCTTGATCGAATCGATGATCCCCGACACCTGCGGCTTGACGGCGATCTCCTTCCTCGGGATCACCGCGCCGGTGGCGACGGCCTTCTTCACGACGTCGCCGGTCTCGGGGGAGGCGGTCTTGTAGACGACGGGCGCCGTCTGGCTCTTCTTCCACAGGAACCAGAGGGTCCCCGCGAAGAGGGCGACGAGGACGAGCGCCAGGAGGGCGCCGAGGATCTTCTTCATCGGTTCATGGTCTCCGGAAGGTCAGATGACGGCGCGGAGGGCCTCCACGGGGCTCGAGCTGACGGCGCGGCGGGCCGGGAAGATGCCGGCGACGATCCCCGCGACGATCAGGATCGCCAGGGTCTGGAGCGCCGTCGCCAGATCCACCTCGGGGTTCTTGAACATCTCGAGGTCGGCGCCGCTCGTCAGGCGGGCGGTCAGCTCGACGACCCCGACCCCCGCAATCAGGCCGAGGCTCCCGGCGATCCCCGTCAGGACGAGCGATTCCAGCACGACCTGGGCCATGATCGCGAATGGGGTGGCGCCGACGGCGCGGCGCACGCCGATCTCGTTGGTCCTCTCGCGCACGATGACGAGCATGATGTTGCTGACGCCGATGACGCCGGCGGCGAGCGTGCCGATGCCGACAATCCAGATGAGCGATTCGATCCCGCCGAAGAGCCCCTCGATCTGGCCGAACTCCTTCTCGAGGTTGAAGTGGCCGATGGCCCGTTCGTCCGCCGGGGCGACGCCGTGGCGGTCCTTGAGAAGGGCCAGCACCTTCGTCTCCATCACCGACGCGGGGACGCCCTCCTTCGACGTGATGGCGAGCCAGCCGACCTTGTCGCCGTAGTTGAAGGCCGATTGAAAGGTCGTGAAGGGAACGTAGAGGCTCTGATCCTGATCGTCGTGCGAGCCGCTCGTGCGGCGCGGCTTGAAGGCGCCGATCACCTTGAAGTCGACGCCGTTGATCCGGATGTGGCCGCCCAGAGGATCCTCGCCGCGGGGGAAAAGGACCTCCTGCACGCGCGGGCCGATGACCGCCACCTTCCTTCGCTCGGCGATGTCGAGGGCGTCGAGGAAGCGCCCGGCGACGAGCCGCACCGACTGGATGCGCGCGATCTCGGGGTAGTCGCCGAGAACGCTGAACGCCCCGGCCTTCGTGCCCCTCGTGACGTTGTTGCCCCCCTGGAATCCACCGAGCTGGTTACGGGGACAGATCACCCCCGCCTCGGGCACCTCCGCGCGGATCGCGGCGGCGTCCGCGACGGTGAACCGTATCTCCCGCCCGGGCCCGCGACCCTTGAAGGGCAGCGTCGTCCGCCGGTTCCAGACGAAGACCGAGTTGGTGGCCTGATCCGAGAAACCGTCGTTCACGCCGTTGCTCAGGCCGCTCCCCGATCCCAGCATGACGAGGAGCATGAAGATCCCCCAGAAGACTCCGAAGGCCGTGAGGAACGTGCGGAGCTTGTTGCCCTTCAGCACCTCGTAGATCTCACGCCAGTTGTCCGGATCGAAGAGGTTCATTCGCTCCTCAGCGCCTCCACGGGACGCAGGCTCCCCGCCCGGCGGGCGGGGAAGAAGCCGGCGATCGCGCCCGCGACAACGAGCAGGATCGTCGCCTCGATCGCGACGGAGAGATCCACCTCGGGTCGGATGAAGTAGCCGTCCTTCGGCAGGACGCGGCTCGCGATCTCGAGGACGGCAATCCCCAGGACGAGCCCCGCGTACCCGGCCACCGACGTGATGAGGATCGACTCCTTGAGGATGAGCGAGACGACGGACCACGGCGTCGCCCCGAGCGCCTTCCTCACGCCGATCTCGCGGGTGCGCTCGCGCACGGCGATCATCATGATGTTGCTCACGCCGACGATCCCCGCGAGGATCGTGCCGAGCCCCACGACCCAGACGAACGCCCGTATCGCGCGCATCAGCTTCGTGAAGCGGTCGAACTGCTCGTTGTTGTTGTTCACGAAGACGGCCCGCGTGTCGTCGGCCGAGAAGGCGTGCTTCTCGGCCATGCGGTTCTTGACCTCCTTCGCCATCGCCTCCGTCTTCGGCAGCGGTTCCGTCCCCGTCGTCATGAAGATCTGGTTGACGCGGTTCGCGCCCCCGAACGCCCGCTGGGCCGTGGAGATCGGAACGTAGATCTTCTCCTGCTCGTTCTCCCCTCCCTCGTCGGTGAAGGTGCCCACGATCTTGAAGGAGACGCCGTTGATCTGGATCTCCTTGCCTATCGGGGGCTCGTCCTTGAAGAGGGCCTTGACGACCCTGTCGCCTAAGGCAGCCACCTTGCGCCGCTCCTTGATGTCGAGGGGGTTCAGGAAGCGCCCCTCCGTGACGATCGTCTTCTCGAAGTACAGGTGATCGGGGTGCACGCAGCGCACGTCGAACGAGGTCGTGAGGTCGCGGTAGCGCACGACCAGCGTCCCCTTGATGTAGAAGCGCGAGGTGATGTGGTCCACGCCGTCCACGCCCGCGGCCAGCCCGTCGTAGTCGTCGTTCGTGAGCTGCACGCGGCGTCCGGGCTTCAGCCCCTTGTACGGGACGCTCGTCTGGCCCGGGTAGACCCAGATGCTGTTGATGGCGTCGTCGCGGAACTGGTGCTCGATGCCGTGGGAGAGGCCCTGCCCCGATCCGAGGAGCACGATCAGCATGAAGATCCCCCAGGCGACGCTGAAGGCCGTGAGGGCGGAGCGGAGCTTGTTGCTCCGGATGATGCTGAAGATCTCCTGCCAGGTGTCGGTGTCAAACATCGGCCGGCCTCTCGTGGGCGTTCTCGATGCGGCCGTCGTGCAGCCGGATGATGCGGCGCGTCATCGCCGCGACGTCCCGCTCGTGCGTGACCACGACCACGGTGACCCCCTCGGCGTTCACCTCCTGGAGGACGCGCATGATCTCGAGCGAGGTCGTCGAGTCGAGGGCGCCGGTCGGCTCGTCGGCGAGGAGAATCTTCGGCTTGCCGACGAGCGCCCGGGCGATCGCGATGCGCTGCTGCTGGCCCCCCGACATCTCCGACGGGCGATGCTCGGCCCGGTCCAGGAGCCCGAGGCGGGCAAGGGCTTCGGTCGCGATCGCGAGCCGGCGCTTGCGGCTCACCCCCTGGTAGTAGAGAGGCAGCGCGACGTTCTCGGCCGCGGTCTTGAAGGGGATGAGGTTGAACGACTGGAAGACGAAACCGACGGCCTTGCGCCTGTGGATCGCCGCGCGGGTCTCGGAGATCCCCTTCATCAGCTCGCCGTCGAGGCGGTAGGCGCCGGCGTCGTAGCCGTCGAGGAGCCCGACGACGTTCATCAGGGTCGACTTCCCCGACCCCGACGCCCCCATGATGGAGACCATCTCCCCCGCGTCGATCGTCAGATCGATCGACTTGAGGACGTGCAGGCGGTTCTTCCCCGAGACATAGGTTTTGTCCACGCCTTCGAGCTGGATCATCGGGGTCGGGGCCACACCTCTCCTCGCCGGGCGGCTGCGCGCCGCCCTGTACGATAGGCGAGGAGTGCGTGTTTCGTCGAATGGCCCCCGGTCCCTCGAATTCCGGGAGGATGCGTGGCGGGGGCCGCGGGACCCTGATATGGTTGCGCAATGCAACTAAAACGCGCCCCCAAGCGCCGGCGTCCCCCCCGGCGCGGCGCGAGCGGGGTCTCCGCGACGCGTCTCCACGCCGACACCGCCGAGTTCTACTCCGCCTTCCTCGAGCTGTTGCGCGTCTTCCAGTTCAGGGACCGGGACCGGGCATGCTACGGCGACGTCACGTTGACCGAGTGCTACAGCCTCGAGGCCCTCGACCGCCGCGGCGCCATGACCGTCAGCGATCTCGCCGCAGACCTGTGCCTCGACAAGAGCGGCGCCAGCCGGACCCTCGCCTCGCTCGAGAGGAAGGGCTACGCCCTGAGGTTCGATCACGCGACCGATCGGCGGGCGCTCATGATCCGGCTGACCTCGACGGGTCGGGCCGTCCTGTACCGGATCAAGAGTGACATCGAGGCGCGCTACCGGGACATCCTGTCGGACTTCCCTCCCCCGGTCCGGCGCGAAGCGGTGAGGCTTCTCCGGGCCCTGACCCGGGACGCGCGGGCGACGTCGTCGAAGACCTGCAGGGCGCCGGCGAAGGGGAAGCAGGGAAAACGATGAGGCGTTTCTGACGTTCATTAGTTGTGATACGCAACTACTTGCAGCCGGATCTCCGCATCCCCGATGCGGCCGGCCCGAGGAGGCATGATGTTGATCCGCATCCCGAAAGGCTGGGAGATCTCCGAAGCGCAGGCGTCCGATGAGGGCGCCTATCTGAATCGCCGGAGGTTCGTGAGAACGCTGGGCCTCGCCGGCGTCGTGGCCGGGTCCGGAGCGCTCTGGGCGCCGGGGGCGGAGGAGCCGGCGAGGCCGGCCGCACCGCCCGCGCCGCCTCCCGGGGTCCCAAGCCCGCTCTTCCCCGCGAAGCGGAACCCCGCCTACACCGTCGACGCCCCCCTCACGGCCGAGAAGGCCGCCGCGAGCAGCAATATCTTCGACGAGTTCTCCTCGGCGCGCGACGGCGTCGCCGAGGCGGCGAGGAACTTCCGCACCAGCCCGTGGACGATTCACATCGGCGGCTCGGTCGCGAAGGCGATCACCCTCGACGTCGAGGAGCTCGTCCGCCGCGTCGGGCTCGAGGAGCGCGTCTACCGCCACCGGTGCGTGGAGGCGTGGTCGATGGTCGTGCCGTGGACGGGATTCCCGCTGAAGAAGCTGGTCGATCTCGCCGAGCCCATGCCCGGCGCAAAGTACCTCCGGATGATCAGCTTCCACCGCCCGGAGGAGGCGCCGGGATGGTACGCGAGCAAGCGCGTCTTCCCCTACTACGAGGCCCTCTCCCTCGCCGAAGCGACGCACGAGCTCGCCTTTCTCTCGACCGGAATCTTCGGCCATCCGCTCCCGGCGCAGCACGGCGCGCCGCTTCGCCTCACGGTCCCGTGGAAGTACGGCCTCAAGAGCATCAAGTCGATCGTCGCCTTCCAGTTCACCCCTGAGCGGCCCGGGACCTTCTGGAACGACCTTTCTCCGACCAAATACTCGTTCGAGTGCAACGTCCGGCCGGACGTCCCGATCCCGTGGCCGCAGACCGAGGAGACGGTTCTCGATACCGGAGAAACGCGAAAGACCGAGCCGTACAACGGCTATGAGAAGTTCGTGGCGCACCTGTATGCGTAGCGGCGGCCTCCCCGCGGCGGTGCTGGCCCTCTCCGTGAGCCTCGCCGGCCCTCCGCCCGGAACGCTGGCGCCGGCGGTGAGGGAAGCGCTCGACCCGATCGGCGTCGCGGTCGCGTCCGACGGATCGCCGGTGATGACCTTCTGGCCGCGCCTCGAATTCCCCGAGGCCGATCGCGGCGCCCCGCCTCCCGCGACCGCCCTCGGACGGGATCGATTGCGCCTCGGCGAGCTGGGGCGCGGAAGCCTCGTGGGCGCGATTCTCGTCGAGGGACCGTGGGCCGACGCGCGCGGCCGGGTTCTGGCTCCAGGGACCTACACGGCGCGCTACGCCGTCCAGCCCCAGCTCAAGGACCACGTCGATGTCTCGCCATGGCGCGACTTCCTGATTCTCATCCCGGCAGGCGCCGCGGACACGCCCGGAGCTCTCACCGAGGCCGAGGCGATCGCCCGGAGCAAGGCCGCGTCGGGGACGGGACACCCTCTCGTCCTGGGGCTTCGCTCCCCGCCGGCCGGAGCGTCACCGGGGACGCTCGTCGCCACCGACGAGGGGTCCTGGATGATTGTCGCGGGCGGAGCGGACCACGCGATCGGGGTGGTGCTGAAGGGACCGTAGGGCCCGCGCCTCACCGTTCATCGCGGGCGCGCTGAGCCTCTTCCATCGTGCGGAACTTGAAGACGCCCCGGGGATAACGCTTCGGCGAAATCGTCCAGTAGCGGGCGCAGTGTCGCAGGAAGCGCTCGAAGTCCGGCACCCGTGACTTGCGCGGACGCGCGGCGTTCATCTCCTCGATCGACCGAAACTTCTGGACGGTCACGTCAGCCCTCGCCCTTCAAGTTGAAGCGCTCTCGCAGCGCCGCCGCGTCCACGCGATCCTGCGGCCGGACGGTTCCACTCTTCAATCGATAGAGCGCGGCCGGCGTCGCCACCCTCACGCGCGTGCCGGCGACTTCCTTGATCTCGGAGTCGACCGATTCGAAACGGGCCACTTCGCCGAGGCGCGTGAGCACGTCGAAGTAAAGATCGCCTGTCGGAGGGTAGTAGCGGACGGCCGGATAGTCCCCGAGCAGGTCCGCCGAAGTGATCTCGTCGATGTTCGGATCGCCGCCGTAGGCCTCGCGGAACGCGGCCCGAAGGCGCTCGACATTCTCCGGTGTGGCACGGATGAAGAGGTCCACATCCTCCGTCGCCCGCACGAGGCCGTGAAAACCCATCGCGGTTGCACCGATGAGCACGTACTCGAGCCCCGACGCCTCGAAGGCTGAGAGCACGCGGAGGATCTCGTCCCGGTCCATGCGGCGAGGATAGCCTCTCCGTCTCCGCGCCTCTAGTCGAGCGCCATCGAGATCTCCGACTCCTTTCCGTCGCGCTGGATGGCGAGCTTCACCGGCGAGGCGTGGAGCATCTCGCCGAGGCGGGTCGTGTCGAGGTCCTTCACCGGGGTGCCGTTGACCTTCAGGATGCGATCGCCGGCGCGGATCCCGGCCTTCTCCGCCGGCGAGCCGGGGTCTGTTCCGACGACCTCGTACTCCCCCGACTCCGAAGGCTGGAGCCGAACGCCATAGCGGCGCTGAGGCGGGGCGGCCGCGACCAGGGAGCGATGCGAAGCCGCGGGCTCCGCGGCGACGGCCGCGCCCTCCTCGAACTTCAACCGATGCTGCGACACGTCGAGCGTGACCGCAAAGCGCTTCAGAAAGTCGTAGCCGATGTTTCCCATCGGCAACTCGCTGAACGAGAGCTCGGGGTTCCGGAGTTTGAAGCTCCCGAGGGCCAGGTCCCCCTTGAGGGTGGCGCCGAGGATGACGAACTCTTTGTCGACGGTGCGCGCGCGGCGGATCTCGACCGGCGGCGCCTCGAGCGGGAGCTTCGCCGCGTAGGAGGTTGGGAGGGAGATGCCTCCGGAGCTTCCCGAGTCGACGTGCGCCGGAATCTCGAACCCCGCCACGTTGAGCCGGACCTCCGGAAGGGGGGCGTCGGCCTCGAACTCGAAGATGCGGGCGCCGTCCGCTGGCGGAAGGTTCCCCTTCGCCACCGTGACGGCGGACTTCGGGTAGTCGAGCGTGACGAGACAGCCTGCAAAAACGCTCGGGCTCAGCACTCCCGCGACGGTCGTGTCCCTCAAGATTCCGACGAGGTCCATCGTCGCCGCGCGCGCGCCCGTCACTCGGGCGTCGCCCAGCCCGAGGCTCTCGATCCGGACGAGCTTCGACGGAATCCCCTGCTTGCCGAGGGGGCTGTTCAGCTCAGTATCGCCCAGCTCCTCGAGCTTCAGCTCCTTCGCGACCGCGGTGTCGACGACCGAGCCGTGCGCGCCGGTGTCGAGGACGAACTGGTACGGGCCCTTCCCGTTGAGCATCACCGCGATGCGGGGATGGCGGCCGACCAGCGTCATCGGGACGGTCACCTGTCCCGCGACGAGGGAGATCGAGTCCGCCTGCGCCCCACCGTGCTCGTGCCCGTGCATCTGCGCCAGCGCCGGGAACGCCCCCGCCGTGAAGATCAGCCAGAGGGCCGTGAGGACCGTCCTGTAAGGGCTCATACCGCCTCCTTTCCGGGTGCATCCCGGGCCTATAGTTCTATTCGTACTATACGGGAGATGCTAGCATAGGTTGCACGCGCATCCAGGAAGGCGGGACGCGGACGCGGGAGGGCGGCACGTGAGGAAGCGAACCGGGCTGAGCGAGCTGGAGGGGGCCACGCTGGGAGTGGTCTGGACCGAAGAGCCCTGCACCCCCTACACCATCCGCAGGCTCTTCCAGAGCTCGCCGAGCCCCTTCTGGAGCGGGAGCGCGGGGGCGATCTACCCGCTGGTCGAGCGGCTCGAGAAGAGGGGATTCCTTCGCGCCCAGGCGACGAGGACCGGCAAGCGGAAGGGGTGGCTGTACTCGCTCACGCCGGCGGGTCTCCGCGCCGCGCGGGGGTGGATGGGCCCCCCGCTCCCCCGCTGGGCGGTGGGCGTGCCGATGGACGCGCTCCGGACGCGCGTCCGGTTCCTCGGTGCGCTCACGCCGTCACGCCGGAAGGCCTTCATCGACGAGGCCATCGACATGATCGGCGAGGAGATCCGGCTGGTCGACGCGGATCGCCGCGCGCGGCTCACGGATCCCGATCCCTTCAACCACCTGATGGGCCAGGGGGCGGTTCTCATGCTCCGCGCGCGGCAGGCGTGGCTCCGCGGCGTCAGGAGTGTGATGGAGCGCGCCGGCCCCCGGCCGGCGCGGCGTCACTTCCGCTCGTAGCGGATCTCCTCCATCCACTGCTCCTTGCCGTCCTGATACCAGCTCCACTTCGACGTGAAGTGGTCCCTGTCCTGGAAGGAGAAGGCCGCGCGATCCATGTGCCCGGCATCGCGCGACGCCATGCCGGTCCCGTCGATGAAGGTGAAGACGGCCGACGATCCTCCGTCGCCGATCTCGTGGGCGACCATCCTCGGCTGGTTCTTCGCGACGCAGTAATGGGTCAGCATCACCCTCGGCCCGTCGAGGTGGTACGTCGTGAGCATCGTCTCCCCCGGATGGGCGTCGAACGACGTCTCGACGACCACCGAGCCGTCCGCGATCGTCCGGAACGACGTCTGGTCCTCCCATCCCTTGGTGCTCCTTCCGACCCACGTCCCTTCGAGCGACTTGAGACGCTCGAAGAGGGCCTTCGCCTCGAGTGAGGCGGGGGCGGCGGCGACGACGGGGCCCGGGGCCAGGAAGGCGCCGAGAACGAGGCATAACAGCGACGCGATCAGCTTTCGCTCGAAGTGCGGCATGGCGTGTCTCCTGTGACAGGGAGCGTCCCCATGGGCGCTCCAGGTTCATCTCCCCTGAGTGACGCGCCTCCGCGCGATCGTTGCCGTTCCCTCCTCGTGGCAACCCTTTCTCCCGCCCGCGCCACTCAGGGATAGAGTGAGCCGGATGGAAGATCACCTCGACGACCGGGAGTTGGCCGCCGCCTTCGCCGCGCGCGGAGACGAGACCGCCTTCCGGGAGCTCTACCGCCGCCACTCCCCCGCCCTGTACCTCCTGGCGGTGCGGCTGCTCGGCGGAACGGGGCGCGGCGCCGAGGATGCCGTGCAGGAGACGTGGACCCGCGCGGCGGCGCGCCTCGCCTCGTTCCGATGGGAGTCGGCTCTCCGGACGTGGCTCTCGGGGATCGCCGTCAACGTCTGCCGCGAGACGGGCCGGAGCGCCCCGCCGGAGAGATCGATCGAGATCGATCCGGAGCCGGCCGACCCCGGCGTCGTCGACGGCGCGGCCCGGCTCGATCTCGAGGAGGCGATCCGCCGCCTCCCCGCGGGCGCGCGCATGGTGATGGTG
Organism: Acidobacteriota bacterium; assembly: GCA_016195325.1. NCBI lineage: Bacteria > Pseudomonadati > Acidobacteriota > Acidobacteriota bacterium. The sequence continues at coordinate 3,377 of JACPZX010000113.1, read as the reverse complement.
CTGCACGACGTCGAGGGGAGAACGCACGCGGAGATTGGCGCGACCCTCGGCATCGACGAGGGGACTTCGAAGAGCCAGCTCCACAAGGCAAGACGGGCCGTCCGCGCCGCGCTGACGCGGGAGGGGCCGGAAAGGAAACGACGATGACCGATCGGGATGACTGGACCGACGAGGAACGGCGGGCGCTCGACGGCCTCCCGCGCGAGGAGGCGCCGCCGGCGTGGCTCGAGGAGCGCGTCGTGAGCACGCTCCGGGGGCGCGGGCACCTCACCGCCCCGAGATCCTCCCGCTGGAAGTCCGTCGCCGGCGCGATCGCGGCCTCGATCATCGTCTTCATCGCGGGCCTCGGCGCGGGTGTCCGTTGGTCCCACGGCCAGGCCGCCGCGCCTTCGGGATCGCGCTTCGTGCTTTTCCTGTACGAGGATGCCGGCTACGACGCGCCTCACGACGGTGAGGTGACGGGCCGCGTCGCGGAGTATGGCCGCTGGGCCGCTGCGGTCCGCGCCCGCGGGATCGGGATCACCGGCGAGAAGCTCAAGGATGACGGAACCCTCCTCGCCCCTGACGCCGCGGACATCACCGTCGCGGCCGGGGTCCCCATGGCGGGAGAGGGGGTGATCGCGGGGTACTTCGTCGTGACCGCGCGCGACGCCGGCGAGGCGGTCGCCGTCGCGCGCGACTGCCCCCACCTCAGGCACCGCGGTCGCGTCTCTGTCCGGGAGATCGATCCGGTCTGACGTTCGAGCTCCGCCGGGCGCTTCACTCGCTCCTGAGAGCCACCGTCGGATCCACGCGGACGGCCCGCCGCGCCGGGATGACGCACGCGAGGAGCGACGCGGTCACGAGGATGCCGGGGACGGCGACGAGCACCTCCACGTCGCCGGGGCTCACCTCGAAGAGGAGTCCGGACATCAGCCGGGCGAGCCCGAGCGCGCACGGGACGCCGATCGCCACGCCGGCCAGCGAGGCGACCATCCCCTGCCGGAGAACGAGGCTCACGACGTTCCCGGCCCGCGCGCCGAGCGCGACGCGGATGCCGATCTCGCGGCGGCGGCGGGACACCGCGTACGCGAGGACGCCGTAGTTCCCGAGCGCGGCGAGGAGCAGGGCGACTCCCGCGAAGATCTCGAGAAGGAGCGCGGTGAAGCGGCGCGGGCTCAGCGAGTCGCTCAGGACCTCGTCCAGGGACTCGAGCGACGCCACCGGCAGCGTCGGATCGAGCGCCGCGATTCTGGCCTTGATCGCGCGGGCAAGATGCGCGGGATCCTCGGGCGTCCTCAGCATCATCGCCATGAAGTTGTTCGGGAGTTGGGCCTGCGACCAATAGAGGGTGTCACGGGCCTCGGTGTCGAGCGCGGTGAGCCTCACGTCGCCGACGACGCCGACCACCTCCGCCTCGATTTCGTCCCCCCAGCTCATGAAGACGTGCCGACCGATCGGATCTTCTCCCGGCCACTGGCTCCGCGCGAGCGCCTGGTTGACGATTACCTTCTTCGGCGCGGCGGCCGCGTCGTCCTTCGTGAAGGCCCTCCCCGCCAGAAGGGGAACCCCGAGGGTTCGAAACAGGTCCGGGGTCACGATCCGCACGTCGGCGACCGGCTCCCGCCCCGGCGGGGCCGCCTCACGCCCCGCGATCCGGTACACGGTGGCCGAGCCCCCGGTGAGCAGGCGCCAGCTCATCCCCCCCACCGACGAGACTCCGGGAATCGTGGCGAGGCTTTCCGCCGCCTGCTCGAAGAAGCGGGCGACGCGCTCGGGCTGGGCGTAGCGGGCGGACGGGAGCGAGATGTCGAAGACCGTCACCCCGTCGCGGTGCACCCCGGCGTCCACGCTCGACAGCCGCGAGAAGCTCTTCAGGAGGAGCCCCGCGCCGACGAGGAGGACGAGGGAGAGGGCCATTTCCGCGACGACGAGCGCATGGCGCAGGCCGAGTCTCTCCCTTCCCGTCCCGGCGGCCGACGAGCCCTCGCGCAGCGTCCCCTCGATCGGAGCGCGCGTCGCGGCCAGCGCGGGGGCGATCCCGAAGGCGACCCCGCTCAACGCCGCGAGCGCGAACGCGAAGAGGAATCCCGGAGCCCCCATCCGGATCTCGGTGAAGCGGGCGAGATCGGGCGGGAGAAGCGCGCTGAACCCCGCCACCGCCCAGAGCGCGAGGAGGAGGCCGGCGGCGCCGCCGATCATCGAGAGGAGGGTGCTCTCGACGAGGAGCTGCCGCACGAGCCGCGATCGGGGCGCGCCGAGCGCCAGGCGCACCGCCATCTCCCGGAGCCGGTCGGCCCCCCGGGCGAGGAGGAGGTTCGCGACGTTGGCGCCGGCGATGAGAAGCACCACTCCGACGGCGCCGAACAGGAGGAGAATCGCCCGCCGGGACTCCGAGACGAGCTGCTCCCTGAGGGGGACGACCTTCACCCCCCACCCTCCGTCGAAATCGGGAAGCTCCTTCTCGGTCGAGGCCGCGATCGCCGTCATCTCGGCCTGGGCGCTCTCGAGGGTGACGCCCGGCTTGAGGCGCCCGACGACGGTCATCCAGCGGCCGCGCGCGTTGCGCTGCGCCTCGCGCATCACGACCGGAGTCCAGAGCTGCACGTTGACGAGGCCGCGGTACTCGCGCGGCATCACGCCGACGATCGTGCTCACGGTGTCGTTGAGCCTGAGGGTCTTCCCGAGGACTTGCGGGTCGCCCGCGAGGCGGCGCGTCCAGTAGTCGTGGCTGAGGACCACCACGTTGTCGTGCCCCGCGACGGCGTCGTCGGGGCCGAGAGGGCGGCCGATCTGCGCTCCGACGCCGAGCGCGCCGAAGTAGTCGGCGGTGACGTAGCCGAGGTCGATCCTTTCGGGCTCGCCCTCCGCCTGCACGTTGCCGGAGAACTGGATCATCCCCGCGAGGGACTCGAACGAGGCGGCGCGCTCGCGCCAGCGGATGAAGTTGGCCGGCCCCACGACGTTGGGTTTGCCGTCGCGTGCGACGTTTCGCTCCCAGACGAAGACGAGGCGCTCAGGCTCCTTGAACGACGGGGCCCGGAGGAGCACCGCCTCCACCACGCTGAAGATCGCCGAGTTCGCCCCGATCCCGAGAGCCAGCGTGAGGACGGCGACGAGGGTGAACCCCGGCGTCCGGCGAAGCGTCCGCGCCGCGTGCCGCAGATCCTGGATCACCCCTTCGACCATACGTCCCCCCTCCGATCCGGATCCGGACTGCGAATCAGGACGCGGTGACGGTTCTCGCGGGGACCTCGCGCGTGAGCCCCCAATCCTTGTGCGGCGTGCCGTTCTTGATCAGCCAGCCGTACAGGAGCGTGCCGTACCCCACCGGCTTCATCCCCATCTCGTCGTAGAAGGGCTTGAGCATCCGGTGGAGCTTCGCGAGGTTGTAGAAG
>JACPZX010000112.1 GCA_016195325.1 Acidobacteriota bacterium | reverse complement strand
CCGCTCGCCGCGAAGGCGAAGCAGCGCCGCTCCGAGCCGCCGCTCCACCGCCGCCAGGGCAGGCGGGGGTGCGGGTTCCGGCGGGGGCGGGGCGCCCCTCCGGGTATATAGATGTAGGGCCTCGGGCATCGAGAGCCTTCGAGCGGGTTCGGCAGGTAGACGAAAGTTATACGAAAGTCGGCGGGGTTGTCAAGAGGAAAGATCGCGACGGTGAGAGTCTCACGAAGGGTGGACCAGGGATGGGGGGCAGGTCAACGTCGGAAGCGAGAAAGCGCGAGGAGGGACAGAAAGCGGCCTCTCACGGCGCATGATCCCCTACCCGAGCGCGGCCTGGAAGGCTCCCAGGAACTTCGCCGCGCGGCGGTCATACGTGAACTCCGCGGCCTTCGCCCGGCCGCTCGCGGCCAGCTTCTGGGCGAGGTCCGCGTCCTCGAGGAGCTTCCTGATGGACGCGGCGTACTCGTCGGGGGAGTCGCTCTTCGCCATCAGCACTTCCTGTCCCTCGGTGACGTACTCCTGGATCGAGGCGAGCCGCGCCGCCACGATCGGAAGCCCGGCGGCCATCATCTCGAAGAGCTTCACCGGGCTCGTGTACTCGCGCGCCTCGACGAAGGCCGGGTGGAGCGGGACGATGCCGACGCGCGCCCGCGCGTAGAGGTCCCACACCTGCGCCGACGGCACCTTCCCGCGGAACTCCACGCGCGAGACCACGCCGAGCTTGAGCGCGATCTCCTTCAGCCGCGCGACGTCCGGCCCCTCCTTCGCGCCCACGAGCGTGAGCTTGTACGGATACAGCTTGGGCATCGCCGCGACGACGTCGTCGACCCCCTTCCAATCGTCCAACGAGCCGCAGTAGATGATGTCGAACTCCTTCGGCTTCGGCGGCGCCGGTGGGGGGATCAGCGTCGCGTTCGGCACCGCGAAGGCGGGGACGCCGGGCCTCGTCATCCCCTTGAGCGCCGCAATCGTCAGGCGCTGCGGCGCCAGGAGGACGTCGGCGGCGAGGAGGATCTCGCGCTCGAGCGCCGCCCGCTTCTCCGCCCTTTCCATCGCCTCGGGGTCGGGCTTCGGCGTCGCGCGCTCGCGGCCGGCGCGCTCCTCCTCGGACTCCTCGGCGAGCTTGTAGCCTCCCATCAGGTTCAATCCCGAGCCGGCCGACGCGGCGTCGGGCACGGGCACCCCCGCCTTCTCCGCCATCATCATCCCGGCGGCGTTGTGCGCCTCGAACGCGACCTTCAGCCCCTTCTTTCGCGCGGCCCGGATGAGCGTGAGCGCGAAGGGTCGGACCTCGTTGACGAAGAGGATCGACGGTTCCCCGGGCGTCGCGCGGAGGAGCCCGGGGGCGACGAGCGGCAGCGCGAGGTTGTGCCAGCGCCATCCCATGTCGCGAAAGGTGAGCCGCGGGGACGCGGTGATCCCGTGATCCTTGAGAATCGAGTCGCGATCCGCGCCGTTCGTGTCGGCGTGAACGGTGACCGTGGCGCCCGCCCGCGCCAGCGCCGCCGCCGTGTTCACGATGTTGATGCCGTGAGCCCGGGCTTCCCCGAGGCCGACGCGGCTGAACGTGAGAATGCGCATCCGCGGGAAATTAGCACAGGAGAACGCCGCCGAGGATGTGCAGGCGACGGCGCTTCCGGCACTTGTCAGCCCGCGCGGGCGGCGATAAAGTGCGCGGGCCCGATACCCCGTGCATCGGCTCGACGCGCGTCCCAACCGGCGCGCCGCCGCCTGGACTCCCGGCGGCCCCTACCGAGAAGGAGCCCGGCATGCGACGACTTCGCGCGACCCTTGGAACGCTGGTGACGCTCGCCCTCTTCGCAGCGGGCGCCGTCCCCGCCCTCGCCGCCGGCAGCGCCGGCCAGTGGTGGGGCGCGATCGACGGATACTGGGCGCAGCCGCTCAACCTCGGTCTCGAGCCGGGCGTCTATTTCAACACCCACCTGACGGACGGCGGCAAGGTGGTCACGGTCCCCTTCGATCACGAGTTCTCGACGCGGCTGCGCGGCGGCTGGCGCGACGCGCAGGGGGACAACACCTTCTCGGTGTCCTACTGGACGTGGGATCACGGCGCGGCGATCGATCAGCGCCGGCTCGTCATCCCGACCCTCAGCGATCCGGTCTTCGGCAACGTCCTGTACGCGGCGATCCAGAGCGACGCCGCCATCACGTCGCGCGTCGCCGACTTCATGGTCTCGCGGAAGCTCACCTCGTCGAAGAAGGGGACCTGGTTCTACGGCGTCGGTCTCAGGCACGCGTCGTTCGAGGAGAAGTGGAAGACGAAGGGCTTCGACATCGACCCGAACACCTTCGTCCTCTTCGTCGAGGAGCAGGCCGACGTGAAGATCTCGACGGCGGGGACGGGGATCACCATGGGCCTCGGCTCCTCCTTCCAGTGGAGCCCGAAGTGGAGGACGTCGGCCCGCGCCCAGCTCTCGATGCTCGAGGGGAGCACCGACGCGTCGTACCTCGACAGGTTCATCGCCCCCGATCCGAACGGTGGCTTCAACCTCCAGGTGGCCCAGCTCGTGCGCCCCAACGACCGGCGTGTCCAGCAGCAGCTCGAGCTGGAGGCGCGCGTCTCGTACAACGTCTGGAAGACGCTCGACATCAACCTCGGGTACAACTTCTTCCAGTGGAGCGACGTCTCGCAGTTCGACCGGTTCGCCGACGACGTGCAGAGCGCGCCCAACTTCCGGCGCGACAACGTCGCCTACCACGGCGTGTCGCTCGGCGTCTCGTACTGGTTCTGAGGGACCCCTGAAACTCAGCCGCTACCGCGTTGACGAGCCCGGCGACTCGCTGCTGACGCGCGCGCTGAAGCGTCTCACGCGCCGCGCCGTGCCGGCTTTCCCCCGCACCATCCAGGTCGAGACGATCGCCGCGTGCAACGCCGATTGCGTCTGGTGTCCGTACGGGAAGGTGCACCCGGCGCCGCCGGCCGGCCGGATGCCGGCCGATCGCTTCGAGAGGATCGTCGAGGAGTGCGCGCGTCACCGCGTCGGCCGGTTCAGCCCCTATCTCACCAACGAGCCCCTTCTCGATCCGCAGCTCGCCTCGAGGATCCGGCTGGTCCACCGCGAGATCCGGGGGGTGAAGGTCGTGCTGACCACGAACGGCTCGGTCCTGACCCCGGAGGTCGTGGACGAGCTCCTCTCCCTCGACGGGGCGCTGCACGCACTCTACGTCTCGTTCCAGGGGATCGCGAAGAGGGGCTACGAGGAGACGATGCGCGGCGTCCTTCGCTTCGAGCGCGTCCTCGCCAACGTGAACCACCTCCTGGCCGAGATGCGGCGCCGGAGGCTCTCGCGCCCGAAGATCTGGATGACGATGGTGTCGACGCGGCTCGTCGACGCGCCGCGCGCGGTGGCCTACTGGCGGAGCCGCGGCGTCCGCGCGAAGTACACCGCGCTCGAGAACCGGGGGGGCAACATCCGGGGCCTCGAGGGGATGGCGACGGGGGTGATGGACTACTACTCGAGCTGCCCGCGGATGTTCAAGCAGGCCTACATCACGTTCGACGGGGCGATGGTGGTCTGCTGCACCGACTACGCGCGGCGGCACGTCCTCGGCAACGTCTTCGACTCGGGGATCGAGCCGCTGTGGAACGGCCCCGTCGCCCGGGACCTCCGGACGCGCTTCCTCACGGGGAAGATCCACACGATCGGGCTGTGCGCCTCGTGCCGGCTCGATCGGGAGCGCGAGGTCGCCGCCTGATGGCGGGAGATCTCGTCCCGCTCGCGGGGCTGACCCGTGGGACCCTCGCCGCCGCCGTGGTCGGGTATCTCAAGCGAGGGGCCTGGAACAAGGCCGACGTCCTCCTGGTCGTGCTGCGGGAGGGGCGTTTCGCGGTGAAGGACTACCACGCCAAGCGCTTTCCGGTGAGGCTGGCCGGCCGTCTCCAGCTCGCGCGCGAGGCGGCGGCCTATCGGGCCCTGTCGGGGCTCCGCGGCGTTCCCGGATTCGGAAAGCGGCTCGACGCCGACGCCATCGCCGTCGAGTACGTCGAGGGGGTGAGGCTCCCGAAGTTCCACAAGCACCGCCCGCTGCCCCACCTCGCCGCCAGCCTCGCCGGCCTTCTCGACGCGGTGCACGCGCGCGGCGTCGTCCACAACGACATCCGGAGCCGCGACAACATCCTCGTGACGCCCGCGGGACGGCTCTTCCTCATCGACTTCTCGTCGGCCCTCAGGTTCGGAGGCGGCGCGGTGTCGCGGCGGCTCCTGATGCCGTTCTTCGAGGGGGCGGAGACCCGGGCGCTCCTCAAGTGGAAGAGCGCCCTCGCTCCCGAGACGATGACCGAGGCCGAGCGCGCCGCGCATCGGAGGTTCAGCCTCCTGCGGCGCCTCTGGCCCTTCAACCCCAAGAAGGATCTCGGCGCGCCCACCTCCGGCGGGAAGGCGTGGCGATCGTGAGCGAGAAGCTCTCCGTCCTCGTGCCGACCTTCAACGAGGAGAAGCGGATCCGGGCCTGCCTCGAGTCGGTCCGCTTCGCCGACGAGATCGTCGTGGTCGACTCGTTCTCCCGCGATCGCACCGTCGAGATCGCGACGCCCCTCGCGACGCGCGTGCTGCAGCACGAGTACGTGAACTCGGCGACCCAGAAGAACTGGGCGCTCCCGCAGCTCGCGCACCGGTGGGCCCTGATCGTCGACGCCGACGAGCGCGTGAGCGAGCCTCTCCGAGAGGAGATCCGGGGCCTCCTTGCGTCAGGGCCCGCCGACGCGGGGTACGTCGTGCGGCGGCTGAACCATTTCCACGGAAAGCCGATCCGCCACGGGGGGTGGGGGAGGGATCGCGTCCTGCGCCTGTTCGATCGCGAGCGCGCCCGCTACGAGGACAGGGACGTGCACGCCGAGGTGGAGGTCGCGGGAAGCGTCGCGGAGCTCCGGGGATTCCTCCTGCACGACACCTTCAACGGATTCGGCGAGTACCTCGAGAAGGTCGAGCGCTACTCCCGCTGGGGCGCCGACAACCTGTACCGGCGCGGCCGCCGGGCGCACGTCGGCGACCTGGTCCTCCGCCCTCCCTTCCGGTTCGCGAAGCGCTACCTGCTGCAGGGGGGCTTCCTCGACGGCGTCGAGGGGCTCATGATCACCGGGCTCGACACCTGGTCGGTCTTCCTGAAGTACGCACGGCTCTGGGAGAAGCAGCGGCTCAATCGCGAGTAGGAATCGCGGCGTAAGCCTCGATCGTCTTCTCCACCATCCTCTCGACCGTGTACTCGGCCTCGACGAGGCGCCTTCCCCCCTCCGCCACCTTCGAGGCGAGGGGGCCGTCCGAGGCGAGCCGCACGAGGCGCCCGGCGAGCGCCTCGGGGTCCCCGACGGGGGAGAGGAGCCCCGTCTCGCCGTCCTTCACCATCTCGGGGAGCCCGCCCGCGCGCGTCGCGACGACGGGCACTCCGGCGGCAAAGGCCTCCAGCACCGAATTGCAGAACCCCTCGAGCCGCGACGACATCGCGAAGAGATCGAAGGCGGTGAGAAGGCGCGGGACGTCGTCGCGGAATCCCGTGAAGTGGATCCGGTCGGCGAGGCCGAGGGAGGCCGCCTGCGCCGTGAGGGCCGAGCGCTCCGCGCCGTCGCCGACGATGACGAGGCGGGCGCTTTGGACCGCCGCGATCACCTTCGGCATCGCGGCAATCAGATCGGCCTGGGACTTGTGCCCCGCGAGGTGCGCGACGTTGCCGACGACGATCGCGTCGGCCGGGAGCGAAAGCTCGCGGCGGACCTCGGGGCGCAGCTCGGCGCGCCGCGCGCGCGCGGCGGCGAAGCGGGCGACGTCGATCGAGGAGTTCACGACCCGGACCTTCTCCTCAGGGACCCCCGCGTCGACGAGCATCTCCCGGATGATCTCCGCCACCGCGAGGAAGAGGTCCACCCTCGCGGTCCGGTACTTGAGCCGCCCCGCGATCCCGCGCGAGACCGGGAAGTCGAGGCGGCGGTGGACGACGAGCCGCGCCCTCGCGCCGAACAGGCGCGCGAGGAGCCCCATGGCGTGGGCGCGGGCCGTGTGCGCGTGCAGGATCGCGTATCCGTGGGCGGCGGCGTGGCGCGCGATGCGCGAGGCGCCGCCCACGTCGAGGTCCCCGGCCATGCCGACCTCGTACGTCTCGATCCCCGCCTCGCGGCAGCGCGCCGCGAGGGCGCTTCCGGGGATCGCCGCCACGCCGACGCGCCCGCCGAGCGCGCGCAGCCCCACCATCAAATTGAAAGCCTGGCTCTCCCCCCCGCGCCAGGTCGGCTCGGTGTTGATGTGCAGGACGGCGGGGATCGCCGCGGCGGCGCGCGGGCTCGTCATGGCGCGTGAGTCTAGCAGGGGCGGAGCGGGGGAGTGACCGCGACCATCCGAATCGTGTCATCATGCGCGCCATGGCGCGCATTGTGGGCATCTCGGGAAGTCTGCGGAAGGGGTCGTACAACACGGCGCTCCTGCGCGCGGCCGCGGGGCTGGCTCCCGCGGGGACGCAGGTGGACATCGCGTCGATCGCCGGCATCCCCCTGTACGACGGCGACGTGGAGAGCGCTCAGGGTCTTCCAGCCGCGGTCACGGCGCTCAAGGACCATCTCGCCACCTCGGACGGCATTCTCCTCGTCACCCCGGAGTACAACAGCTCGATCCCCGGTGTCTTCAAGAACGCGATGGACTGGCTCTCGCGGCCGTCGAAGGACATCCCGCGCGTCTTCGGCGACAAGCCGGTGGCGATCATGGGTGCGACGCCCGGGAGGGCGGGGACGCGGCTCGCCCAGACGGCGTGGCTCCCCGTCCTGCGCGCGCTCGGCACCCGCGCCTGGTCGGGGAGTCAGCTCTACGTGTCGGAGGCCGGCAAGGTCTTCGACCCCGAAGGAAAGCTCGTCGATGCGAAGGTCCGGGAGCTCCTGTCGGATTTCATGGCTCGGTTCTCGAAGTTCGTGGAGGCGCGGTGACGGTGAGGGGGCCCCGATGCTGAAGCTCCTGGGCGTGACGGTCGCGGCGACGATCGCCGCGTGGCTCATCCTGGGAACGGGGGCGCCCGCCGATCGCGCGGGCGGGGGCGCCTCCGCGCGCGAGTCGATGGACCTCCCGGCGGTCGCCGGCCTCTCGCTCGCCCTCGATCGAGCGGAGAGCACGCGGGGCGACCTGGTGGAGGAGTGGATCCGCCTCGCCTCCGTCCCGGCGTCGTCCGGGACGGAAGGGGCGCGCGCGGACGTCGTGGAGGAGCGGATGCGCGCGGCGGGGCTCGAGGGGGTGCGCCGCGACGCGGCCGGCAACGTCATCGGCGTGATCCCGGGTCGGGATCGATCCGCGAAGAAGGTGGTCTTCATGGCGCACATGGACACCGTCGCGAAGCCCGGGGCCGACTTCACGATCCGGCGCGACGGCGACCGGCTCAGCGGCCCCGGAGTGCGCGACGACTCCGCCGGCCTCGCCGCCCTCCTCGCCGCGGCGCGGCTCGCGCGCGCGGCCGGCATCGTCCCTCCGGTCGACACGATGATCGTGGCGTCGGTCGGCGAGGAGCTCGGCCTCAAGGGGTCGCAGGCCTTCATGGCGGCGTCGGGCGAGAGCGTGGGGGCCTTCGTCGCCGTCGACGGGTACCTCGGCCAGATCTCCTACGGCGCGACGGCGATCCACTGGACGAAGATGCACTTCAGGGCGAAGGGAGCCCACACGCTGAAGAGCCACGAGAATCCGTCGGCCACGCTCGCGGCGGCGAAGGCTATCGAGGCGATCTACGCGATCGACGTGCCGCGCCGTCCCGAGGATCTCGAGTCGTGGCTCAACGTCGGGATGCTCGGCGGGGGGGAGGTCCCCAACGCGCAGGCGCGCGACGCGTGGTTCACCGTCGACCTCCGGAGCAACGACGCGGCGGTCGAAGAGCATCTGGACGGGAAGATCGACGAGGCCTGCCGGAGGGCCGCGGCGTCGGTCGGGGTCACCTTCGACGCCGAGTCGCTCCAGAGGCTCGAGGGGGCGCGCATCGAGGGGCTCCGGGACTCGAAGATCGTCCGCGCGGCGTCGGCTGCCCTCGACAGGGCGGGGTGGCGCGAGGTGCAGCTCACCCCGCGCGGGACGGCCGATCACAACATCGCGATCCAGATGGGAATTCCCGCGATCGACATCGGGGTCACGACCGGCGACGGCGCCCACACCCCCGACGAGTTCGCCGACGTCCCCCCCTACGTGACCGGGGTGAAGCAGCTCATCCTGATGCTGGCGTCGCCCCTCACCTGACGGGGACGGCGCGATGCGCCTCGAGCCACGTCTCGAGGCAGAGGACCTTCCAGACCGACTTGGCGAGCGAGGGATCCGTCTTCCACCGCTCGAGCAGGGAGGCGACTCCCGGCGCGCTGAGAATCGAGTGCCTCGCGAGGCTCAGCGGCGACGTGAGATCCCCCAGCATCCCCGCGAACTCCGTGCGCAGCAGCGTGTCGATCGGGATCATGAAGCCGTGCTTCTTCCGCCGCGCGACGTCCGGAGGCAGGTAACGCCGGCTGACCTCCCGGAGGAGCGCCTTGCGCCGTCCCCATCGGATCTTCCACCGGTCCGGTCCGGGGAGGACCGCCTCGATGACCCGGTGATCGAGGTACGGGCAGCGCACCTCCAGCGACCAGGCCATGCTCATGCGGTCCGCCTTCACGAGAAGGTCGTCCGCGAGAACCGATCGCAGATCAATCGCCTGGAGCGCCGCGATCCGGGGGAGCGCCCCCTCGTCGGCGCCGGCGGCGAGATACGAGCCCCGGGCCGAGTCCTGGGCGAGGCCGTCGGGGCGCGCCGTGAGGTCGGCGGCGATCAGCGATCGGCGCAGCGCGGGGGCCGCCTGCTCCCGGCGCGCGTAGAGGGCCTGCGCCTGCGAGGTGCCGTTTCCCTTTCCGCGGTACCAGTGATATCCGCCGAAGATCTCGTCCGCCCCCTCGCCGGAGAGCGCGACGGTCACCCCTTCGCGGGCGAGCCTCGAGAGATACCAGGTCGGGACGACCGCGGGGTCCGCCAGGGGCTGATCCGTCCGCCGGATGATCGACACCAGGTCCTCGGCGCGCAGCGACGGCATGATGATGGAACGGTGCTCGGTGCCGAGGTACCGCGCGACGCGCAGGGCCGCCTCCGTCTCGTCGAGGCGGGGATCGTCGAAGCCGATGGAGTAGGTCCTCACCGGGGGGCCGCTCTCTCGCGCCACCATCGCGGCCACGAGGCTGCTGTCGAGACCTCCCGAGAGGAGGACGCCGAGAGGGACGTCGCTCATCAGCCGCTGCCTCACGGCCCTCCGGAGCTCGGCCTCGCACCCCGCCACCGCCTGCGGGAACGACCGCCAGGGGGGACCTTCCACCACCGGGGACGCCGGAAGGGACCAGTAGCGCGCCTCGGGGCGCTCCACCCACGCGGCGCCGCGGCGCTCCAGGATCAGGTGCGAGGCGGGGGGAAGCTGGCGGACGTTCCTGAAGACGGTCTGCGGGCCGCAGACGTACTGCGTGGCGAAGTAGGCGTCGAGGGCCTCCGCGTCGATCGTCCGGTCGAACGGGAGCGCGGGGGCGAAGAGGGCGTCGATCTCGGAGGCGAACGCGAGCACGGCCGCGTCGCGATACAGGTACAGCGGCTTCTTCCCGACGCGATCCCGGGCGAGGAAGGCGAGCTTCCGCTCCGCGTCGTAGAGTGTGAAGGCGAACATGCCGTGGAGGCGGGCGGGAAGATCGGCGGTGGGGCCTAGCTCCTCGTAGAGATGGACGATGGATTCCGCGTCCGAGCCGGTGTCGAACCGGTGGCCGCGGCGCGTCAGGTCGGCCCGCAGCTCCTTGTGATTGTAAATCTCCCCGTTCAGCACGACGGCGACGGTGCGCGTCTCGTTCCAGATCGGCTGGTGGCCGCACGCGAGATCGATGACGGAGAGGCGCCGCATGGTGAGACCGAAGCTCCCGTCAAGGAGCGAGCCGACGTCGTCGGGGCCCCGGTGGACCATCGAGCCGGCGATGGCGTCGAGGTGCGATGATTCGACGGGGCGATCGGCGTCGCGGAACAGCAGCCCCCCGATGCCGCACATCAGGAGGAGATCCCGCGGGGCGCCGTCCCGGGGTGGGGCGCGGCGGCCGCCTGCAGCTCGGCGAGGAATAGCGGGTACGACTTGGCGACGCACTCCGGGTGCAGGACCTCCACCCCCGGGATCCCCAGCCCCGCGACGGCGAAGGCCATCGCGAGGCGATGATCCTCCAGGGGATCGAGCGCGGCCCCGTGGAGCGGCCCCGGGTGGATCGTCAGCCCGTCGCGGTGCTCCTCGACGCGCGCGCCGAGCCGGCCGAGCCCGGCGGCGAGCCCCGCGATGCGATCGCTCTCCTTGTCGCGCAGGTGCGCCGCGCCGCGGATGCGTGTGGGTCCGGAAGCGAAGATCGCGACGGCGGCGAGGGGCGGGGCGGTGTCGGGCATGTCGCGGAGATCGGCGTCGATCCCCCGGAGCGCCGACCCCTCGACGACGAGGCCGCGCGGATCGTCGCGGCGCACGCGGCACCCCATCCCCTCGAGGAGGTCGAGGAATCCGAGATCCCCCTGGCGCGAGCCGGCGGGGATTCCCGCGACGAGCACCCGCCCCGCCGTCACGGCGGCGGCCGCGAACCAGAAGCAGGCGCTCGAGGCGTCCCCCTCGATCTCGTACTCGCGCGCGGCGTACCCCGTGGGGGCGATGCGCCACGCGGGGCCGGCGATTTCCTCGATCGCCGCCCCAAACCTTTTCATGACATCGAGGGTCAGATGCACGTAGGGGCGGGAGACGAGCGGGCCATCGATCCGAATCACGAGATCCCCGGCCGCGAGCGGCGCCGCGAGCAACAGGCCCGAGACGAACTGGCTGGACACGGAGCCGCGGAGCGTGACGTCACCGCCGGGAAGTCCCGAAGCGACGACCTCGACCGGAGGGCACCCGTTCGCGCCGAGAGAGCGCGCCTCCACCCCGAGGGAGCGCAGCGCCGAGAGGAGATCGCCGATCGGGCGCTCGCGCATCCGGGCCGTGCCGTCCAGCACGTACCGCCCGCGCCCCGCCGCCACGAGGGGGGTGAGGAACCTCATCGCCGTGCCGGCGTTGCCGAGAGCGAGCGTCGCCTCCGCGATCCGGGGGGGGCCGCAGGCCCCTTCGACGATCCAGCGCCCCGGCTCCTCGAGAATCCGGACGCCGAGCGCGCGGAGCGCCCCGGCCATCAGCGTCGTGTCGTCGGCGACGAGGGGGTTCACGATCCCGGAGGTCCCGGTCGCGAAGGCGGCGGCCGCGAGAGCGCGGTTGGTCAGGCTCTTGGAGGGGGGGACGCGCACGATCGCGTCGAGGGCGCGCATGCGCCTATTCTATACTCGCCCCATGCCGCGCTTCGGTTGGGCCGCCGCACTGGCGACGGCCGGCGCTTTCGGGGTTCTCGCCGCCCCATCCGATCTCCCCCCTCCCGCCCCGGCCGTCGAGACGGTGGACGTCTCGCTCGTCCTCGTCCCGGTCGTCGTCCGCGACGCCGCCGGCCGGCCGATCCTCGATCTCAATCGCGCCGACTTCACGATCACCGAGGAGGGGAGGCCTCAAGAGATTGCGGCCTTCGGCCGCGAGGCGCGGCCGGTGTCGATCGTCCTCGCCCTCGACACGAGCCCGAGCATGCGCCAGCAGGATCTCGCGGCGAAGCGCGCCGCCATCGATTTCGTGCGCGGCCAGCGCCTCCCCGCCGCCTTCGCGGTCGAGTCGTTCGACGACGCGGCGCGGTTCGATCTCGACTTCACCTCCGACCGGCGCGCCGTGGAGTCGACGATCGCGGCCCTTCGCCTGGGGGGGGACAACACGGCCCTCTTCGACGCGGCCGACGCGGCCTCCTCGAGGCTCGAGCCGCGCGACGGCGGGCGCGTGGCGGTCGTCTTCACCGACGGCACGGAGACGCTCCACCCCCAGGACGAGTCGGAGAAGAGGCTGGGGGCCGTCATCGACGGCGCGACGCGGCGCGACGTGTCGATCTACACGGTCGCCTTCGGCCCGCGGGCGGCGGTCTCCATCCTGAGACACATGGCGGAGGAGACGGGAGGGGAGGCCTTCTCGGCGGTCCACGCGTCGGACCTTCAGGCGGCCTTCGCGAGCGTCGCCGAGTCGGTGGGAAGCCGGTACCTCCTGGGGTACACCCCGCCCGCCGGCGCCGAGGGCTTTCGCCGCATCGGCGTGAGCGTCTCGCGCCCCGGATTGAAGGTCGCGGCGCGCCGCGGTTACTTCAGCCGATGAGCGCTCGATTGAAGGCCCCGAGAGCGCTGAACTATACTCCGCCGCCCGAGACGGTCCCGCACGGGCGCACGGAGGGCGACCTTTGAGAAGGCTTCCCGCGCTCGCCGGCGCGGTCCTCATCGCGTCCATCTCCTTCGGCGCCGCTCCCGACAAGGGGGAGGCCACGCGCCAGCTCGCGTTTGGCGTGCGCATGGCGGAGAAAGGCTCCTGGCACGAGGCCGCCTTCCGCTTCGGCAAGGCCGTCCGGGCCGACGAGGGGAACGCCGCCGCCCAGAACGACCTCGGGGTCGCGCTCGAGAGCATCGGGGAGTACTCGAAGGCCGCCGCCGCGTACGCGAAGGCCCTCGAGATCGATCCGGCGAACGCGAAGATCCGCGAGAACGGCGATCGCCTGAAGGCGTACCTCGCCACCCGCAACGACCCGAAGGCCGCCGCGACCCCGGCGCCGGCAATCCCCGCGCAGGCCCCGAAGGCCCCGCAAGATCCCAACGCCGCGCCCGGATCCGCCGGAGGGGGGGGCCGTGGGCGCTGAGCGGCAGGGGCGGCGTCCGCTCGCGAGCGCGGCGCTCGCGCTCCTCGTGGCGGGGCTCGGGGCGATGGGAGCGCGCGCCGGCATCCTCGAGGTGCAGATCAAGCTCCAGATGCCGCAGAAGATCGACGTGACGGGCGTGCGGCGGGTCCTCGTCGCCGGCTTCCGGGCGAACGACAACCCGGATCTCGACATCGACGTCGAGTACCGCAAGCACCTCAAGTCGCTCCTCAAGCACCGATCCAACTTCGAGGTGATCGACGCCGACCCTCCGCCGCTCCCCGAGCAGGAGCCCGCCGAGATCGTGAAGAACGCCGCCTACTGGAAGCGCCTCGGCGAGCGGTTCAGCGCCGACCTGATCCTCGCGGGGCTGGTCGATTTCGACAAGAGCAACAAGTCGGGGTTCGTGCAGGAGGACATCATCAACCCGACGACGGGGCAGCGCTACCGGCGGACGCGGTACGCCGATCGCGAGGGGTTCAAGCTCGGCGCGACCCACTACTTCTTCCGCGGCGCGACGGGGGAGCTGGTCTACGAGGGGCGGCTGACGGAAGAGGTGATGTACGAGGGGCTGGGCAACGATTCCCTGAACGCCCTGCTCCAGCTCGCCGAGCGCATGTCCCCCGATCTCCTGGGGGTGGTCACGCCGCGCGAGAGGTCCGAGACGCGGTATCTTCTCACGGAGTGAACCGCTTGCCGCGAGCCCACACGACGCCGATCCGCCGCCGAGCCGCCACGCTTCTCGCCGCCGCGGCCCTTCTGGCCCTCGCCGCGTCCGGCCCCGCGGGGGCGCAGGGGTACTTCGGCAGGAACAAGGTCCAGTACCAGCCCTTCGACTGGCACATCTACAAGTCCCCTCACTTCGACGTCTACTACTACCCGGAGGAGGAGGCCTACCTCGAGCAGATGGTCTCGTACGCGGAGAGCGCCTACCTCTACCTCTCGAAGGCCTTCGACCACGAGCCGAAGTACCGCGTCCCGCTCATCTACTACCGGACGCACGCCGAGTTCGAGCAGACGAACGTGGGGGACGTCGTCTCCGAGGCGGAGCTGGCCTTCGCGGAGCCGTTCGAGCACCGCGTGCTCCTCTCCATCGATCACCCGCCGGACAAGCTCTACCAGGTCCTGACGCACGAGATGACGCACATCTTCGAGTTCAGCATCCTCTACCAGGACTCGTTCGGGCGCATCATCCGCGGCCGCGCGCCGCAGTGGCTCATGGAGGGGCTCGCGAGCCACATGGGGAAGGACGAGGACAGCCTCGACCGGATGATCATCCGCGACGCCGTCATCCACGGCGTCGTGCCGCCCATCTCCAAGGTGCAGGGGATCAACTTCCTCATCTACCGCTACGGCCGGGCGGCCTTCGACTTCATCGAGACGAAGTGGGGGGCGGAGGGGATCCGCAACTTCCTGGTCGAGTTCCGCAAGGTCCTTCTCACCGGGAACATCGAGAAGGCGGTGAAGGAGGCCTTCGGCGTCGAGGCCGACGAGTTCGATCGGCTCTTCCAGCGCTACCTGCGTCAGAAATACCTGCCGACGCTCCTCGAGAAGGGGGAGCCCGAGGACTACGGGAAGCAGATCGGCTTCAAGCTCCCCGGGGTGATGACCTTCTCGCCGGTCCTCTCCCCCTCGGGGGATCTCGTCGCGGTCCTGACGAACCGCTACTACGACATCGACGTCGTCATCCTCCAGGCCAAGGACGGCGAGGTGATCAAGAACCTCACCAAGGGGTTCACCAACGAGTACGAGTTCATCAGCACCGAGGTGTTCGAGGGGAAGACCGACCTCGCGTGGTCCCCGGACGGCGACCTCCTCGCCTTCTTCGTGCGCAAGGAGAACCGGCGCCGGCTGCTGATCATCAACGCGCTCACCGGGCACGAGGTGCGCAACATCGAGATCGAGCCGGTGGATCCCGCCTCGCCCGCCTTCTCGCCCGACGGGAAGAAGATCCTCTTCGCCGGCAACCTCGGCGGCGTGGTGGACATCTTCGAGCTGGATCTCGAGTCGGGGCACATGCGGAACATGACAGACGACGAGTACTACGACGCGAACCCGTCGTACTCTTCAGACGGCAAGACGATGCTCTACAACCGGCGGGTCGACGCCTGGTGGAAGGTCTTCACCCTCGACGTCGAGGATCCGACCCGGAAGACGCAGCTCACCTTCGGCCAGAGCAGCGAGATCACGCCGTCGTTCTCGCGGGACGGGACGAAGATCTACTACTGCTCCGACGTCTCCTCCGACATCTTCAACGTCTACTCGCTCGATCTCGACTCGGGGGAGGTGCGCCAGTTCACCGACGTGGGCGGCGGCTACATGAGCCCGCAGGATCGGCCGGCCGAGCGCGGGAAGAGCAAGGCGGTCGCCACGTCGTACTACGGCGGCCGGTTCGCGCTCTACGAGGTCGACACGACCAAGCCGCTCAAGGTGATCACCCCCGCCGAGCGCGCGGGGGAGGTCGGCGAGATGAAGCCCTTCGAGCCGCCGCTCAAGCTGACGGTCGACCAGAGCGAGAAGCAGCCGTACGTGAAGCACAAGTTCCACGTCGAGGATGCCTCGCCGATCGGCATCGGCGTGGTCAGCGACGGCACCGTCATCGGAAGCGGCGCCGTCTCCTTCGCGGATCTCCTCGGCGGTCGGCGGTTCTGGTTCAACGTCTTTTCCGTCGCGAACTACGAAACGTATGATCTCGGTTACGTGAACCTGGAGACACGGCTCCAGCATTACTACCGGTACAACTACTACAGCGACTTCCTCGTCCTGCCGTCGGCCAGCGGCTTCTTCACGCGCATCCGCGGCAACGTCGACTCCACACTGAGCACGGGCTTCTTCCTCCCGCTCAGCAGCCATTACCGGATTGAGGGAATCATCGGTGCCACGAGCCGGGACATCATCAGCCCTCAGATTGGAGAGCTGCTCGACCCGAACCGGCCGCCGAAGAGGGATGAATTCGGCGTGTTCACCGGCGATCGGGTCAGGGGATCGCTTGCGGAGGTCGGCGTCGCCTTCGTGGGCGACACGCTCCGGTACAATCCGTGGGGGCCCTGGCACGGAAAGCGGTTCAGGATCGCCGCGACGACGTCCCCACTGGCCTCGGGGAGCGACCCTGCTTCGTTCACGAACTACGAGTTCGACTACCGCTCCTACACGAAGCTCACGTATCGCTCGCTCTTCGCTTGGAGAGTGGGGAGTCTGCTGTCGGATGGGCGCGGAGCCACGCTGTTCGGCATCGGCGGGTACAACCAGATCCGCGGCTACAGGTACCGCGAGTTCATCGGCGACCAGGCGGTATGGACCAATTTCGAACTCCGCTTCCCGCTGGTGGACAGGGTTCAGTGGCCCTGGGGGGGCGCGCTCCGGTGGATTCGCGGCGTCCTCTTCTTCGACGCGGGGGCGGCGTGGACGCAGGACGGGCGCTTCTTCGATCGAGAGCTCGCGAAACCGACCCCCGTGGCGCTTATCAACTCAACAGGACTATTCCGTGACTTCAAATTCTACGACTCGAGCCAGCACGCGCTTCGAGACGCGAGGGCCTCCTACGGCATCGGGCTCAACGTCCGGCTGGGGGTCTTCGATCTCAACTGGGCATTCGCGAAGCAGCTCCCGTACGGCATCGTCGATCTCAATGGGCCCTCCGGGATGGTCGGGAAGACCTGCCGGCAGTCGCTGGCGACGACCATCGTCCGCGATCCCATGCCCCCACACGGCATCATCTCGTTCGACCGCGCGCAGGTTCCCGTCCTATTGTCGCAGTGCGGATTCACCACGACCCCGACAACCAACTGGAAGTCCGAGTTCTATATCGGCTACGAGTTCTGACGCGCGCCCGCGCGCCCGCGCGCCGGCGCGTCAGTCCGCCAGGAACTTCCTGAGGCTGATCAGGCTCCCCGCGGTGCCGATGAGCGTCCCTCCCAGCGCGAGAAGCGCCGCCTGCCCCGGCGTGAGGAACCCGGACGTCAGCAGCTTCAGGAAGGGGTTCGCCGTGGCCGCGGCGTAGGCGGCGAGGCGGCCGTAGGCGGCGAAGAGGACGATCTCGGCGGCGACCGCGCCGGCCGCCCCCTGGAGCGTCCCCTCGAGCACGAACGGCATCCGGATGAAGGTCGCCGTCGCCCCCACGAGGCGCTGGATCGAGATCTCGTCGCGCCTCTGGTAGACGGTGAGGCGGATGACGTTGAAGATCGTGAAGAACGATGCGACGGCGAGGACCCCGCCGATCGTCCACCCGCCGGCCGAGACGATCCCCACGAGGGCGAGGACCTTCCGCGCCTCGGCCTCGTTGTCCCGCACCTCCTCGACGATCGGGTTCGCGCGGAGCGAGGCGACGAGGCTCTCGGTCGCCTGGATCCGCTCCTCGCGGCCGCCCCGGGCGAGGATCTCGAAGCTCGCCGGGAAGAGATCCCCCCCGAGATCGTCGGCCGCCGCGGCGAGGTGGGCGAACCGCTCCCGGAAGAGCGCCGCGGCGTCCCTCTTCGAGATGAAGCGCACGTCGCGGACGACCGGGTCCGCCGCGATCGAGGCCCTGAGCTTTTCCACCTTGTCGACCGGGGCGTCGTCCCGCAGATAAGCGTTGATCGCGACCTTGTTCCACTCGGCGACCGCGCCGTGGAGGTTCGAGGCGAGGAGAAGGAATCCTCCCAGGACGAAGAGCGACGCGGCGATGATGCCGATCGTCAGGAAGTTCACCATCCGCGCGCGGGCGACGTTGACGAGCGTCTCGCGGACGAAGTACCGGAGCTTCACGAGGTGCGGCGCCCGGAGCTTCATGCCCTCGCCCACTCGGCGCCGCGGCCCGCTTCGGTGACGCGCCCCGCCTCGAGGTGGATGACGCGCCGCCCGAACTTCCGGATCAGCTCGCGGTCGTGCGTTGCGACGACGACCGTCGTGCCGTGGGCGTTGATGTCGCGGAAGAGCCTCATGATCTCGTCGCTCAGCTCCGGGTCGAGGTTCCCCGTCGGCTCGTCCGCGAGGAGCAAGACCGGCTCGTTGATGAGGGCGCGCGCGATGGCCACGCGCTGCTGCTCTCCTCCCGAGACCTCCCGCGGGAACGAGTGGATGCGGTGCTGGAGGCCGACGAGGCGCAGCATCCGGAGGACGCGCGTCTTGTGCTCCGATTCGGGGACGCCCACGACGTGGAGGGAGAGGGCGATGTTCTCGAAGATCGTCTTGCGGTGGATCAGCTTGAAGTCCTGGAAGACGACGCCGACCGTCCGCCTCAGGTAGGGGACGCGCGCCGCGGCAAGGGATGCGAGATTGCGCCCATTGACGAGGATCTGCCCCTCCGTCGGCAGCTCCTGAAGGAAGAGCATCTTGAGGAGCGTCGTCTTCCCGGCGCCGCTCGGGCCGGTCAGGAAGACGAAGTCCCCCTTGTCGATCTGGAGGGAGACGTCCGTCAGGGCGCTGATCCCCGGCGCGTAGCGCTTGGTCACGTGGTAGAGCTGAATCATCGCGGCATCCGGATCGTCATTGTATCAGTGGACCGTCTCGTCGCCGCCCCAGCCGCCGAAAGGATCGGCGGGGCCGGGGTCGCGTGGCGGCGGCGGCCCCTCGTCGTCGCTCCAGCGATCGAGCGTCTTCCGGGAGCGGTACCGCTTCACCAGGTACGCGACGAGGACGAGGAGGGTCGCGACCATCCAGATGGTGTACGACGACCCGACCCGCACCAGCCAGATCCACGGGAGGTTCAGCTCGTGGGCCCACGCCGCCTCCGCGCTCCTGACGCTCACCCCCGAGGCGGCGGCGAAGGCCGCGTCGAAATCCCTGCCGGATCGCATCCCCGCGAGAAGCCCCGGGACGAGCCCCGCGCCGTACCGCTCCCTGAGAAAGCCGACGGCCGCGAGAGACCCTGCGTAGGCGAGGGACTTCGAGTCCTCCCCCCGGGCGAGGGCGGCGTCGAGATCGGCGAAAGGGCGGCTCGACGACGCGAGGGGGGAGGTCCAGACGATCCACAGGTCGCGCCACTCCCCTTCGTGCGCGAGGGACGAGGCGATTCCCTCGGCGAGCCAGGGAGGGAGGCGCGCATCGCGCCCCTCGAGCCCCTGCGCCACCGTCAGGTGGACGAGCTCGTGGTCGAGCACCGAGAGGAGCTGCCGCTGCCCGTAGCCGCCCAGGCGGTCGAGCCTGATGAGGATCGTGGCGGAGGAGGGGAGGGTGATCCCCGCGGCCCACGCCGGGATTCCCGCCGCCGACTGCCGTATCTCCTCGTCGGTCGTCTCGGGGCCGATAAGCGCGATCGTGCCGCGCGAGGCGGCGGGGAGGCCGAGCGACTCGGCAATCGACGCCGCGGCGGCCGGCGCGGCGTCGGCCGCGATCTCGGCGTAGCGCCTCAAGGGCTCGTCGGCGCGGACGGTGAAGGGAGGGGCCTGCAGGACGACCGCGTCGTCCGCGCGCGCGACGGCGGCCGGCGCGGCCGCGATCGCGAGAGCCGCCGCGAGCGCGGCGAGCGCATTCCCGAGGCGCGCGATGCGCTACCCCAGCTTCTCTTTGAGGAGCTTGTTGACGAGGCCGGGGTTGGCCTTCCCCCCCGAGGCTTTCATGACCTGTCCCACGAACCACCCCAGCGCCGCGCCCTTCCCGGCGCGGTACTGCTCGACCTGGGAGGGGCTCTCGGCGATGACTTTGTCGACGACGGCGCCGATCGCCCCCTCGTCCTTGATCTGCACGAGCCCCTTCGCGCGCACGATCGCCTCGGGGGCGCCCCCCGTCTCGAACATCTCGTCGAAGACCGTCTTCGCGATCTTGCCGGAAATCGTGCCGGCATCGATGAGCTTCACCAGGTCGCCGAGGGATTCGGGGGCGACCGGAGTTCTCCGGATGTCGGACTTCGCCGCGTTGAGCCGGCCCATCAGCTCGCTGCCGACCCACGCGGCCGCCGCGCGCGGGTTGCCGCTCCGGGCCGCGACCGTCTCGAAAAAGCCGGCGAGCGCCGGCTCCCCCGAGAGGAAGTGCGCGTCTTTGGGGGCGAGGCCGAGCGAGGTCACGTAGCGGATCTTCTTCTCCACCGGGAGCTCGGGGATCGACTTCCTCAGCTCCTCGAGCCACGC
Source organism: Acidobacteriota bacterium (assembly GCA_016195325.1). Classification (NCBI taxonomy): domain Bacteria; kingdom Pseudomonadati; phylum Acidobacteriota; species Acidobacteriota bacterium. The sequence continues at coordinate 1,342 of JACPZX010000112.1, read as the reverse complement.
CTCGTCCACGAGGAGAGGGGGGAGGTCGGGCTCGGGAAAGTAGCGGTAGTCCATCGCCTCTTCCTTCGATCTCATCGGCTCGGTGCGTCCCTGGCCTGCGTTCCAGAGGCGCGTCTCCTGCACGACGCGGCCGCCGCCGTCGAGGAGCTCCGCCTGGCGGGCGATCTCGTACTCGATCGCGCGCTGCACGTTCCGGAAGGAGTTCAGGTTCTTGATCTCCGCGCGCGTGCCGAGCGTCTCACCCGGCCTTCGAATCGACACGTTCGCGTCGCACCGGAGCGATCCCTCCTCCATGTTCCCGTCGCAGACCTCGACGTAGAGGAGGATGCTCCGGAGCCGCGTGAGGTACAGGTAGGCCTCCTCCGAGGTCCGGATGTCGGGCTTGCTGACGATCTCGATGAGAGGGGTGCCGGATCGGTTGAAGTCGACGTACGAGCGCGTCGCCGAGTCGGCCATCCCCTCGTGGACGAGCTTGCCGGCGTCCTCCTCCATGTGGATGCGCGTGAGGCCGATGGCGCGCGGCCCGCTCTCGGGCTCGATGGGGATGCGCCCCTCCACGGCCAGGGGCAGCTCGTACTGCGAGATCTGGTATCCCTTCGGGAGATCGGGGTAGAAGTAGTTCTTCCGCGCGAAGATCGATCTCCTGTTGATCGTGCAGCCCGTGGCGAGCGCCGCCTTCGCGGCGAACTCGACCGCGGTGCGGTTCAGCACGGGGAGAGATCCCGGCATGCCGAGGCAGACGGGGCACGTCTGCGTGTTGGGGGCCGCGCCGAAGCGCGTCGGGCACCCGCAGAAGATCTTCGTCCTCGTCCTGAGCTGCGCGTGGACCTCGAGGCCGATCACGGCCTCGTACGCTGCGGGCATTCCGGGTTCCCTCGGTGGATTACTGGCCTGCGGCGCTTCCAGCAGCCACCATGTCTGCGAGGATGTCGTGGTCTTCGTCCAGTGTGATCTTCACCGGTTTCTCAGGGAGTTTGAGCTGGTAGACGTCGTCCGCCTTGACGACGGGGCGCGCCTTGATGAGCGGCTCCTTCTGCCCTTTGAAATAGATGTAGACGGGCATCAGCACCTGTTTGAAGTTGGTCTTGTCCCGCTGCGAGATCTTGATTGAGACGAGGTGCTTCCCGTCTGGTGTCGGCTCATCGGTCCAGGAGTAGTCGAAGACGGGGATGCCCGTCCCCCGGAACCATTGATCGAAGAAGTAGTCCAGCTTGTACCCCACGACCAGCTCGCACTCGCGCTGGAGCTGATCTGTTGTGATCCTCTGGTAGGGGTATTTCGCGAAGAGGGCCTGCATCGCCTTCTTGTAGTTCTCGAGCCCCATCTGCATCCGGAGCATGTG
>JACPZX010000111.1 GCA_016195325.1 Acidobacteriota bacterium | reverse complement strand
CGAGGGCCGTCATCGTCCCGGCGAGAGACTCCTCCTGGCTCGACCTCCAGACGACGCGCGAGATCAGCGCGGAGGTCACCGCCAGGGCGGCCGAGGAGAGGAAGGCCACGGCGATCGTCCCCTGCACGACGCGCGTGACGAGGGATCTCCGCTTCACGCCGTCCCCCCGTCGCCGCGCTCGAGGGCGTATCCATGTCCCCGGATCGTCCTGACGAGCTTCTCGCTCCCCGGAGCGTCGAGCTTCCGGCGCAGCCGCGCGACGATCACCTCGAGGCTCGCCGCCGCCTTCTCGGTCACCTCGCCCCAGATCTCGTCGAGGAGGGCGTCGCGCGACACCGCGTGCCCGGAGGCTCTCGCGAGCCGCGCCAGCACCTCGAGCTCGCGGCGCGTGATCGGGATCTCGGCCCCGCCGCGGAGGACGAGCCGCCGCGAGAAATCGATGAGGACGTCGCCGCGGCGGTAGGTTCGGTCGCGCACCTCTCCGGGCGTTCGCCTCAAGAGGGCCCGGAGGCGCGCCCGCAGCTCCGCGAGGGCGAAGGGCTTGGTCAGGTAGTCGTCGGCCCCGGCGTCGAGGCCGGCCACGCGCGAGGCGACGTCCGCGCGCGCGGTCAGGATGAGGATCGGGACGGCCTTCCCGTCGCGCCGCCACCTGCGGCAGAGATCGACGCCGTTTCCGTCCGGGAGTCCGAGGTCGAGGACGACCGCGCGGAATGCCAACGCCTCGAGGGCCGCGCTCGCCGCGGCGCAGGTCGATACGGCGTGGACGGCGCACCCGGCCTCCTCGAGCGCGCGGGCAATCATCTCGCGCGTCGCGCGCGCGTCCTCGACGAGGAGAACGCGGATCCCATCCGCCCCGCTCACCACGCGTAACCGAGCCCGAGCCTGAGGCTTCTCGGGAAGCTCAGCGTGCCGGGCTTGCCGAGGTCCGGCCCGACGAAGGTCTCGGCCTCCGTCGCGCGCCCCTGGTTGTTGGCGTTGAAGACGTCGCCGTAGACGCGCAGGCCGGCGTCGCCTTTGGCGTCGCGCGTCCACTCGACGTGGAGGTCGAGCTCGTTGCGGGCCGGCAGTCGGCGGCTCCCGCGCGGCTCCGCGAAGTAGAGGACGGTTCCCTGCGGGAACGAGTGGCAGCCGAGGATCCCGTCCCCGATCACGCCGTTGCCGTCGTCCGTCAGAAGGCAGTCCGTCCGGGGGGTCCACGTGTCCCCCGAGTGGTAGGTGTAGCCGGCCGACACGGAAAGGTGCAGCGACGGGAAGACGCGCGTCGCCTGCAGCTTCGCCTGGTATTTCTGGTCGTGCGTCAGGCGCCCGTTCGCGTTCACGAGGGAGTTGGGCGTGTCCAGGAAGTGCCCGTAGAAGTCGGGGGAGTTCGCGCCGGTTCCCTTCGAGTCGGTCCCCATCGCGCCCAGGTTGTCGGTGTTGCCGCGGGCGCTCGAGAGGACGTACGAGGCGGCGAGCTGCCAGTTGCCCCTCATGCGCCGGGTCGCGGTGAGGATCATCGCGCGGTAGCTCCGGTGAAGCTCGGGAGGGTTCGTGTAGATGAGGACGTCCGTTCCCGGATTCAAGTAGTCGTACATCGTGACGCGCTGCCCCGTCCCCGGGACCTGGCCGCGGATCTTCACGAACTGTCCGTCGCGGCTGACCGTCTCGATCAGGTCCTTGTTCTCCCGGCGGACGAGCGTGCCGCTGAGGACGATGCCGTGGCCGACGGCCTTCTCGAACCCGGCGATGAACTGGTCGAGGTAGGGCTGGCGGAGCCCTGGGTCCATCGCGAACTTCTGGCCGGGAATCATGGAGACGGGCTCCACGAACCCGCTCGTGTCGAAGATCTTCTCCGTCGTGAGCGGGGAGAAGGCGCCGGGGTCCATGTCCTCGTAGAAGTCCATGTACAGGGCCTCATAGTAGCGCCCGTAGTGCGCCTTGAGGATCGTGCGCCCGTCTCCCGCGAGATCCCAGGCGACGCCGAGCCGCGGGGCGACGGGGCTCGTCGAGAAGACGGTGCTTCCCGCGACGGTCCCCCGGTTCACGTCGAGGCGGACGCCGGGATTGAGCGTCACGCGCGGTGTGATCGTCCAGGAGTCCTGGGCGTAGAGGGAGATGCGATCGTTCCGCGCGTGGGCCTCGAAGGCGCCCCCCGTCTGCACCTGTGTGAAGGCGTCACTCATCCCGGTGCTCGGGTCGATCTCGGGCCCCGAGTTGTCCTGGAAGAAGGCGTTCCCCGGGAAGCCGGATCTGTTGTGAAGCGTCGAGCGCTCGATCTCCGCGCCGATCTTGAAGTCGTGATCTCCCTTGATGAATTCGGAGGCGTGATGGCTGAGCGAGACGTTGACCTGGTTTCGGACGCGATCCAGGAGCTCGAAGCGCTCGGCGTTTCCCGAGGAGATCTCGGTCTTCACGTTGAATCGGCCGGGGATTGAAAAGCCGCTCGCCGGGTTGAAGTCGTGCTTCCCCGAGAACCCGGCCCACGCGACGTTGAGAATCGTCGAGTCGGAGACGACGCGCTTCCACGAGAGGTTCCAGATCACCTCCGGGTCATCCTCTCCCGTGGTGGCCGCAAGGGGGGTGAAGGCGTCGCCGTTGCTTCCCGTGACCTTAGTGTGCGCCCACTCGAGCCACGCCTGGACGGTGCTCTTCGGGCTCGCCTGCCACGAGAGTTTTCCGAAGACGCGCGGGTCGGTCTCGG
>JACPZX010000110.1 GCA_016195325.1 Acidobacteriota bacterium | reverse complement strand
CGACGCCGAGAGGGTGGACGGCAAGAGCCCGGAAGAGGCGATCTACGAGGCGTGCCTGTTGCGCTTCAGGCCCATCATGATGACCACGATGGCCGCCCTCCTCGGCGGGCTCCCCCTCGCCCTCGGCGGGGGGACGGGCGCGGAGCTGAGGCGCCCCCTCGGCATCGCCATCGTCGGCGGGCTCCTCGTCAGCCAGGTCCTCACGCTCTACACCACCCCCGTCGTGTACCTCGCCTTCGATCGCATCTCGAGACGATTCAGAGTCGCCCGCCGCGGGCACCTCCCGCCCGAGGCCGTCCCCGACGGGGCGCCGTGAACGTCTCCGCCCCGTTCATCAGGCGCCCCGTGGCGACCACGCTCCTCACGCTCGCCCTCGCCCTCGCCGGGATCCTCGCCTTTCACCTCCTCCCGGTCGCGTCGCTCCCCCAGGTCGAGTTCCCGACGATTCAGGTGCAGGCCGCGCTCCCCGGGGCGAGCCCCGAGACGATGGCCTCCGCGGTCGCGACCCCCCTCGAACGGCAGTTCGGGCGGATCGCCGGCGTGACCGAGCTGACGTCCACGAGCAACCTGGGGAGCACGTCGATCACGCTGCAGTTCGACCTCGGCCGGAGCATCGACGCCGCGGCGCGCGACGTGCAGGCCGCCATCAACGCGGCGCGCGCCGATCTCCCCGCGAACCTTCCGGGCAATCCGACCTACCGCAAGGTGAACCCGGCCGACGCGCCGATCCTGATCCTCTCTTTGACCTCCGAGACCCTCGACCCGGGGCGCCTCTACGACCTGGCCGCCTCCGTCCTCCAGCAGAAGCTGGCGCAGGTGGAGGGGGTCGGGCAGGTCACCTCAGGTGGTGGCGCCCTCCCCGGCGTCCGCGTCGCGCTCAACCCGATGGCCCTCAACAAGTACGGGATCGGCCTCGAGCAGGTGCGCTCGGCGATCGCCGCGGCGAACGTGAACCGCCCGAAGGGGGATCTCGCGGACGCGTCCACGACGTGGACGATCACGACGACCGATCAGATTCTCAAGGCCTCGGCGTACCGATCGCTCGTCATCGCCACGCGGCGCGGGGCCGCGGTGCGCCTCGAGGACGTCGCCGACGTGGAGGACTCGGTCGAGAACGTGCGGGCCGGCGGCCTCGCGAACGGAAAGCCCGCCGCGCTCCTGATCCTCTTCCGCCAGCCCGGCGCGAACGTCATCCAGACCGTCGACCGCGTGCTCTCGATGATGCCGCAGCTCCGCGCGGCCCTTCCCCCCGCGGCCGATCTCCAGGTGATGCTCGACCGGACCACGACCATCCGGTCGTCGATCGACGACGTCGAGAGAGCCCTCGTCATCTCGATCGCGCTCGTCATCGGCGTCGTCTTCGTCTTCCTCCGGGATCCCCGGACGACCCTCATTCCGAGCGTCGCGGTGCCCCTCTCGCTCATCGGCACGTTCGGCGTGATGTACCTCTTCGGCTACAGCATCGACAACCTCTCGATGATGGCGCTCACCATCTGCACCGGGTTCGTGGTGGACGACGCGATCGTGGTCATCGAGAACATCTCGCGCTACCTCGAGCAGGGGATGGCGCCGTTCCCGGCGGCGCTCCGCGGCTCGCGCGAGATCGGGTTCACGGTGCTGTCGATGAGCACGTCCCTCATCGCCGTCTTCCTCCCGATCCTCCTCATGGGCGGGATCGTCGGCCGACTCTTCCGCGAGTTCGCCGTCACGCTCTCGGCGGCGATCCTCGTCTCGCTCGTCGTCTCGCTGACGGCGACGCCGATGATGTGCGCCCGCCTCCTGCGATCGAGCGCCGACCGGAGGCACGGCCCGGTCGACCGCGCGGGGGAGCACGCCTTCGAGGCGGTGAAGGCGCTCTACGCCCGGGGTCTGAGGTGGGTGCTCGCCCACGCGCCGCTCACCCTCGCGGTCGTCCTTCTGACGATGGCGCTGAACGTCTACCTCTTCTCCATCATCCCCAAGGGGTTCTTCCCGCAGCAGGACGTCGGGCGCCTGACGGGAAGCATCCTCGCCGCGCAGGACATGTCGTACCAGGGGATGCGCGAGAGGCTCACGAAGCTCGTCGGGATCATGAGATCCGATCCCGCGGTCGTGAACGTCGTCGCCTTCACCGGGGGGAACGACGGCGCCACGAACGCCGCGCGCCTCTTCGCGACCCTCACGCCCATCCGGGAGAGGCGGACCGGGGCCGACGCGATCATCTCACGGCTGCGCCCGACGCTGGCCGGCGTCCCCGGGGCGTCGCTCTTCCTGCAGCCTGTGCAGGATCTCCGGATCGGAGGGAGGCCCAGCGCGTCGCAGTTCCAGTTCAGCCTGAGGTCCGAGAGCCTCGAACTTCTCGCGGAGTGGACACCGAAGATGCTCGACCGCCTCCGCGCGATGCCGTTCCTCGTCGACGTGACCTCCGATCAGCAGGACCGGGGCCTCGAGTCGCAGGTGGTGATCGATCGGGACACGGCGTCGCGGCTGGGGGTGACGGCGCAGGCGGTGGACGAGACTCTCTACGACGCCTTCGGCCAGCGGCAGGTCTCCACCATGTACACTCAGGCGAACCAGTACCACGTCGTCTTGGAGGTGGCCCCGCGCTTCAGGGAGAGCCCCGAGTCGCTCGGCTCGATCTACGTCCGCTCGGCCTCAGGGGCCCAGATCCCTTTGAGCGCCTTCACCCGCATCGAGCCGCGAAGCGCCCCT
>JACPZX010000109.1 GCA_016195325.1 Acidobacteriota bacterium | reverse complement strand
CTGACGGCGGATTCCGATAGACTTCCTTCGGGCCACGGTTCTTCCTCCTTCCCATTTAGGTCTCGCAACCCAATGAGAACAGAGGACGTGGCCCTCTTTCCACTCCTTTCAGATCGCCACCCTAACCGAACACGGATGGAGACGACACATCATTTGGATTCCAGATGATCGTCCTAGACTCCCCCATGCCAAGCTGGCTGACGCCCCATTCGAGACTTATAGAGAGGTTGTCGTGCATTTCCATATCTACTGACCCAATGTCCCGCAAGCGGACTACGTATTGGGCTACGTTGATGTTACTAACAGGGAAGTAACTTGTGTTATGAATTCGCAGGGGGCGAGATAGCGGCTGTGAAGGGTCTAGGTTATCAAGTAGTGACATCTCTATTCGAGGTCGCAGGGCTATTAGCGCCACTAGTCCTATCGCTAGCGATGCTATTCCTACTAGTGCGCCTATTGGCTTCCAGTTCCAAGGTTTCGTCTTTGTTGGGGCGGCACGCCCTTTGGTCGGGCGTTTGTCAGGCTGTCCTTGGTGCTTTTTCTCTTTACTGCGCTTACCTGCTTTCTTTCCTTTCTTGGCCATAAGGAATAGTCAATCCTTACCGCTTGGGGCAGGGATAGTCTGCCATCTCGTTCTGGTAAGCCTCGTTGCCTCCCTCACATCCCGAGAAGTCCCCATCGATAGGATCCCTAAGAACACAGGGCCCGGGGCGAGGAGAAAGGCTCGATCGCGCTTCATGAAGGCCCGCAGTTCAGGAGGTCCAGCCGAACTGGTCCCGCGCCGGTGCGGCCTTATTCGCATCAGTGCTCTTGGCCGTTAATCGCGGCACCGTCCAGCCGTCTGGCGTGCCGCTCGCTCCTACGCCTTCCCGTCCCTCACGAACCTGTCCCACACCCCCACATCATCCATGCTCCCGATCGCGATCGGCACCCGCTGGTGGATCGACGTCGCCTGGACGTCGAGGATTCGACCTGTGCCCGTCGAAGCCGCTCCCCCCGCCTGCTCCACCACGAACGCGAGCGGCGCGCACTCGTACAGCAGCCGCAGCTTCCCGGTCGTGTGCTTCGAGTCCGCCGGGTAGAAGTAGATGCCACCCTCCACCAGCGACCGATGCACGTCGGCGACGAGAGCCCCGACGTACCGCAGCGAGTACGGCCGCCCCGAAGCCTTGTCGGAGGCCGTCATGTACTCGAGGTACGCCCGAAGACGAGGATCCCACTGCGGCGCGTTTCCGAGATTGGCGCTGTAGTACTTCCCCCGCCGAGGGCACTTCATCTTCGGGTGCGACAGGACGAACTCCCCACGAGACGTGTCCAGAGTGAACCCGTTCGTCCCTTGGCCGGTCGTGAAGACGAAGATCGTCGAAGGCCCGTACATGATGTACCCCGCCGCGACCTGCTCCGACCCGCGCCGCAGCATGTCTTCAGCCGAAGCCTTCCCCGACGAAGTCTTGCGGCGCTGAATCCCGAAGATCGTGCCGACGGCTCCGTTGATGTCGCTATTCGACGACCCATCGAGAGGATCGATCGACACGACGAAGCGACCAGCCGGACCATCACAAAGATGATGCGCCAGCTCCTCTTCCTCCGACACCATCGCCGCCACCGGCCCCGAAGACCCGAACGCCGCGACCACCGTCTCGTTCCCGAAGAGATCGAGCTTCTTCGTCGCCTCCCCCTGGACGTTCTCGGCCCCCGTGACGCCGAGCATCCCGTCGAGAGCGGCCCGCGACAGCGTCGAGGCGAATGTCTTCCCCGCCGCAGCGAGCTGCATGAGAATCGAACGGACCTCGAGGTCCTTCACGAACTCTGAGAGAGTCATGGGTTGATCCACCTCCGGCCGTCCTTCTGCATGAGCTGATCGGCGCTCGCCGGCCCCCACGAGGCGCCGGCGTAGTTCGGGAAGTCGCGCGCCGGAAGAGACTTCCAGACGTCGAGGATCGGGTTCGCGATCGACCATGCAGCTTCCACCATGTCGGCGCGGTGGAAGAGGGCCGTGTCGCCGACCATGCAGTCGTAGAGAAGAGTCTCGTAGCCGGTCGAAGGGGCGGCCTCGCCGAAATCTTTGTAGGAGAAGTCGAGTTTGACCGATTTCATCTGAACCGTCGGCCCCGGGATCTTCGCCTCGATCTCCATCGTGATCCCCTCGTTCGGCTGGATGTGGAGGACGAGGCGGTTCGGCTCGATCGCGTCGACGATGGTGTGGCGGAAGAGGAGCAGGGGAGCGCGGCGGAACTGGATGACGATCTCGGTCGAGCGCTTCGCGAGCTTCTTGCCGGAGCGCAAATAGAAGGGGACGTCGGCCCAGCGCCAGTTCTCGACGAAGAGCTTCAGCGCGGCGTACGTCTCGGTGTTCGACGTGGGGGAGACGTTCTTCTCGCGGCGGTAGCCCGGGTCTTCGGCGGGCCCCGGGCCGTACTGCCCGCGAACCGAGTTGGTCAGGACCTCCTCCGGGGTCATCGGGTGGATGGCGTTGAGGACCTTCACCTTTTCGTTCCTGACGTCGGTGGCCTGGAAGCTGATGGGGGGCTCCATCGCGACGAGGGAGAGGAGCTGGAACATGTGGTTCTGGATCATGTCGCGAAGGACGCCCGACTGGTCGTAGTAGTTGCCGCGCCCCTCGACGCCGATCGACTCGGCCACGAGGATCTGCACGTGGTCGATGTAGCGGCGGTTCCAGACCGGCTCGAGGATTCCGTTCGCGAAGCGGAGGACCAATATGTTCTGGACCGTCTCCTTGCCGAGGTAGTGATCGATCCGGTAGATCTGCGTCTCGGCGAGGACGGCGCGGATCGACTTGTTCAGCGCGACGGCCGAGTCGAGATCGTGGCCGAAGGGCTTCTCGATGATGACGCGGCGCCACGCGCCCCCTTCCTCGGTGACGAGGGAGGCTCCGCCGAGCTGCTTGACGATCTCTTCGAAGAAGCTCGGCGGCGTCGAGAGGTAGAAGAGGACGTTCCCCTTCGTCGCGTGCTTCGTCTGGATCTCGGCGAGGAGGGTCCCGAGCTTCCTGTACGTCTCGGGGTTCCCGAACTCTCCGGAGACGTAGTACAGGCGCTGGTTGAAGTCGGCCCAGACGGCGTCGTCAACCGGTGTCGTCGCGAACTTCCGGATGTCCTCGGACTGCTCGGCGCGGAAGGCGTCGGTGGAGAAGTCCTTCCGCGCGACGCCGACGACGGCGAAATCCTTCGGGAGGAGGCCGTGGCCGCGAAGGTTGTAGAGGGCGGGGAGGAGCTTGCGCTTCGTCAGGTCGCCGGCCGCGCCGAAGACGACGATGACGCAGGGGTCGCCGGGTTTCGTCTCTGTCGCCATGCTCTTCAGTTCCCCGTCGGGCGTTCGATGTGGCCGCCGAACTTCTGGCGCATCGCGGAGAGGACCTTCTCGGCGAAGGTGTGCTCCTGCCGCGAGCGGAAGCGCGTGAAGAGGGAGGCGGTGAGGACGTCGGCCGGGACCGCCTCGTCGAGCGCGGCCTGGATCGTCCAGCGCCCTTCGCCGGAGTCCTGGACGAAGCCGGTGTAATTCGAGAGGGACGGGTTCTCGACGAGGGCCATCGCCGTCAGGTCCAGCAGCCACGAGCCGACGACGCTGCCGCGGCGCCACAGCTCCGCGATGTCGGCGAGGTTCAGGTCGTAGCGCTGATCCTCCGGAAGCTCCTTCGACGTCGCGTTCCGAAAGATGTCGAACCCTTCCGCGTACGCCTGCATGAGGCCGTACTCGATCCCGTTGTGGACCATCTTCACGAAGTGTCCCGCCCCGGACGGACCGCAGTAGAGGTAGCCGTCCTCGGCGGTGCCGGTCGCCTTCTCGCGCCCCGGCGTGCGGGCGACGTCGCCGCGGCCGGGGGCGAGCGTCTTGAAGATGGGGTCGAGCCGCTCGACGGCACCCTTCGGGCCGCCGAGCATCATGCAGTAGCCGCGCTCGAGCCCCCAGACGCCGCCGCTCGTGCCGACGTCGATGTACTGGATCCCCTTCGGCTGGAGGCCCTTCGACCTCCGGACGTCGTCCTTGAAGTACGAGTTGCCGCCGTCGATGATCGCGTCCCCCGACTCCATCAGCGCGGCGAGCGCGATGACGGTCTTCTCCGTCGGCTCGCCGCACGGGACCATCACCCAGGCGGCCCGCGGCTTCGTGAGCTTCTTGACGAAGTCGTCCATCGACGACGCCCCGGTGGCCCCTTCCTTCTCGAGCGCCTTCACGTTGGCGGGGTTCAGATCGAAGACGACGCACTTGTGGCCGCCGCGCATCAGGCGGCGCACCATGTTGGCGCCCATCCGGCCCAGGCCGATCATGCCGAGCTGCATCGTGTGACTCCTTTCCGTTGAGTGAGTCCGTTCGCTACGCGAGCGCCTGCTCGACCGCCCGCCGGAGCTTACCAAGCTCCGCGGTGACGTGGCTGCCGAGGTGCACGCGCAGGGCGCGACGCCCCCGCTCCGCGAGGACCTCGAAGTCGCCGCGCGCCTGGGCCGCCTTCACGACGCCGAAAGTGTACTTCTGTCCGGGAACCGGGAGATCGTTCGCGTCGTCGCACGTGATCTGGAGGAAGACGCCGCTGTTCGGCCCCCCCTTGTACGCCTGGCCCGTCGAGTGGAGGAAGCGCGGCCCGAAGCCGAGGCACGTGGCGTTCCTCCTCCGGTCGCGCACGGCGTGGCGCATCGCCTGGAGCGTGGCCTGGTGCGCCTCGTTCATCTCGACGTACGCCGAGACGCACAGGTAGTCGCCTGCCGCCAGCCGGCCGAGGTGCGCTTTCAGATACGCGACGAGCGATCGGTCGGCGCCCACCGCCCGGGTGAGGGCGTCGGCGTTCTTCCCGTCGGTGAAGAGCTTCACGCCGTCCCCCTCGAAGATGGGCTTCTCCGGGGGAAGCGAGCCCGCCTTCTCGTAGGCCGAGGTGAGGTTCTTCGTGGCGATCTTGCTGGCTTCCACGTCCGGTTGATTGAAAGCATTGATGCCGAGGATCGAGCCGGCGACCGCCGTCGCGATCTCCCACCGGAAGAACTCCTGCCCGAGGTCGTACGGCGCCGCCACCTGGATGCGCACGACGGGCTGTCCGGCCGCCTCGAGCGCTTTGATCGCCATGTCCTGCGTGGCGTCGGGCCCCGACTCGAGGCGCACGTAGGCGAAGAGGCGGTCGTTCCCGTACGCGGACGGCGGGCCCACCGACTCGCCGTCCACGGGGATGATCCCCTTGCCGACCTTTCCGGTCGATTCGGCGATGAGCTGCTCCATCCACGCGCCGAGGTCCGAGATGCCGGGGGAGGTGACGATGGTGATCTTGTCGCGCCCCTTGAGGGCGCAGACGCCCATGATCGTGCCGAGGACGACGCCCGGGTTCTCGATCGGCGGGACGCACGATCGGCACGAATGGACCATCTCCTCGGCGCGGTCGAGGAACTTCGCCGGGTCGACCCCCATGATCGCGGCGGGGACCATCCCGAAATCCGACAGCGCCGAGTAGCGGCCGCCGATCGACTTGAGGCCGAAGAAGACGTGCCGGAAGCGATCCCCCTCGGCGACCTTCTGCATGTTGGAGCCGGGGTCGGTGATCGCGATGAAGCGGTTGCCGGCCTCCTTCTCGCCGACGGCCTGCTTCACCCGCTCGAAGAAGTACTGCTTGAAGATGTTCGGCTCGAGCGTGCCCCCCGACTTGGACGAGACGATGAAGATCGTCTTTGCGAGGTCAATCTTTTTCTCGAAGGCCATCACCTGCGCCGGGTCGGTGGAATCGAGCACGTGCAGCTCGGGAAACCCCTTCTGCTTTCCGAAGGTCAGCTTCATCACCTCGGGACAGAGGCTCGATCCCCCCAGCCCGCGCAGAAGGGCGGTAGTGAACCCCTCCTTCATGACGTCTTCGACAATCGCCT
>JACPZX010000108.1 GCA_016195325.1 Acidobacteriota bacterium | reverse complement strand
GGACGCCGCGGCGGCGGCGGACGAGGCCCTCCGCGCGCTGTCCCTTCCGCTGTTCGTGAAGCCGGCCAACGGCGGCAGCAGCGTCGGCGTGTCCAAGATCAAGAAGGAGTCGGACCTCGCCCCCGCGCTCGTGAAGGCGGCCGCGTACGATCGCAAGGTCGTCGTGGAGGAGGGGGTCGACGCGCGGGAGGTGGAGTGCGCGGTCCTCGGGAACGACGATCCGGAGGCGTCGGTCGTCGGGGAGATCGTCCCATCGCGCGAGTTCTACGATTACGAGGCCAAGTACCTCGACGACGGCTCGGAGCTCATCGTTCCGGCGAAGCTCACGGAGAGCCAGACCGCGGAGGTGCGCAGCCTCGCGGTCGCCGCGTTCCGCGCGCTCGACGCCGCCGGCATGGCGCGGGTCGACTTCTTCGTGCGGCGAAAAGACGGGGCGGTGCTCCTCAACGAGGTCAACACGATACCGGGGTTCACGCCCATCAGCATGTACCCGCGGCTCTGGGCGGCGAGCGGCGTCCCCTTCCCCGAGCTCGTCGAGCGGCTCATCCGGCTGGCGATGGAGCGGCACCGCGATCGGGAGGAGTCGGTGCGCAGCCTGGGGGCTTGACAGACTTTCGCGGACTTATCTAAGTTTTCCTCGAGGTTCGGGAGATCGTCCAAGGGTGCTCGAGTCGAATGTCCTCGTTCTGAACCGCCTCTTCCAGGCGATTCAGGTGACGTCCGTGAGGAAGGCCTTCTGCCTCCTGTACAAGGGGCAGGTCAAGGCGGTCCAGCCCGACTACTCCACGTACACGTGGGAGAACTGGTGCGACATCCCGGTCCAGCCCCACGACGAGGTCATCCACACCCCGGCCGCTCTCATCAAGGTCCCGCGGGTCATCGTGCTCCTGCACTACGACGAGCTGCCGCCGCACGAGGTCCGGTTCACCCGCAAGAACATCTACTTCCGCGACAAGAACCGCTGCCAGTACTGCGGCAGGAAGTTCGCGACGAAGGACCTGAACCTCGACCACGTGATCCCGCTGTCGCGCGGCGGGCGCTCGACCTGGGACAACGTCGTCTGCTGCTGCATCACCTGCAACGCCCGGAAGGGGTCCCACCTCCCGCCGGAGGTCGGCATGGAGCTCCGGAAGGAGCCGAAGAAGCCGCGCTGGCATCCGCTCGTGAAGCTCTCGTTCAACGGCGGCAGGTACGAGGCGTGGAGGAACTTCCTGGATCTCGCGTACTGGAACGTCGAGCTGGGGGAGTAGCCCCGCGGGCCGGGTCGCCCGGCCGGCGGGTCAGCCTTCGAGGTCGCCGACGACGACCTCTCTCACCGCCGTCTGCGGGATGTAGACGATCTCGTTGTTGCTCCTCGGGTCCGCGGGCTTGAAGTAGAAGCCGCGATCCTCGGGCTTGTAGCCGACCGCGCGGCCCATGAGGGTCTCGCCGTCGAGGAACGTCACGCGGACCCCGTCGCCGAGCCGCGGGGAGTCGGGCCCCGCCTCCTTCTTCTCCTTGCGGAGGCGATCTCCGGTGAACGACCGCACGAAGAAGACCGCCTTCACCTCCGCGAGGGGGATGAGCTTCTCCTCCCCTTCGAGGGTCTGCATCAGCATCTGCATCTGGTGGTGAAAGAAGAAGCGCGCGTGTCCCTTCAGGAGGGTGTGGTTCATGAAGTGGACGACGACCTTCTGGGGTTCGCGCACGTGGCATCCCGTGGGCGCGCCCAGAGCCGCGGGCGCGCGTCGCGGGGCGCATCCTATCACGGGTAGTGGGGGCGGGAGCGCTATGGTAGGCTTCGCATCCTTCTGAGGGCGGCATGGCGTCGCGATACGATTCGAGGCAGATCCAGCTCCGTGTGGCGCCCTTCACGCCGGCCGTCCGCGCTCTCGTCATCGCGAACGTCGCGATCCACCTCGTGCAGTTCCTGGCGGGACCCGAGGCGACGTTCAAGATCCAGGATCTCTTCGCCCTCGATCCCGTCCGCGTGCTGCGCCAGTTCTGGCTGTGGCAGCCGATCACGTACATGTTCCTGCACCACACGATCGACATCTGGCATCTCGTCTTCAACATGCTCACGCTCTGGATGTTCGGGGGGGATCTCGAGGTCCGGTGGGGCGCCGCGCGGTTCATGCGGTACTACTTCGTGTGCGGCATCGGCGCGGGGCTGCTCACGTGCCTCGCGAACATCATGCGCAGCGAGCCGTCGGCGACGATCGGCGCCTCGGGGCGATCTTCGGCCTGCTGATCGCCTACGCGATGACGTTTCCCCACCGCGTCACGTATTTCATGGGCCTCTTCCCCATGACGGCGCGCGTGATGGTCGGCCTCTTCGCGCTGCTCCAGCTCTACTTCATCGGCGCCTTCAGCCGGAGCGGCGTCGCCTACTTCGCGCACCTGGGCGGGATGCTCGTCGGGTGGCTCGCCCTGACGGGCTGGTGGGACCCCAGGCGATGGGTCGCGGAGGCCCGCTTCAAGATGCGCCGCCGCCGGTTCCGCGCCCTCGACGACCGGAAAGACGGGGGTGACGACCGCGAGTCGTACCGCTATCACTGAGGGCGGGAATTTTCAGGGGCGGCAGAAGCGCCGGGCGATCTCCACGGCCAGGGAGCGGGCGGTGGCCGGGTCCGATGCGGATCCCATCTCGACGCTCCCCGTCGACCACTTCGAGAGGGTCAGCGTCGCGATATCGAGCTTTTCCCCGGCGACGCGGTAGACCACCGCGGTCTCGCATCCCGCCTCGACCCCGTACGCCGTGAACGCGGCGGGCTTCCCGGGCGCCACGGTCAGGCCGGGGGCGGGCCCGGCAGAGGGAGTCGCCTCCGCGGGCTTCCCCGCGCGCGGCGCGGTGGGCGCCTCGGCCTTCGGAGACGCGGCGGCCTCGCGTTTCGGCGCCGGCGCCTCCGCGGCGAACGGATCGACGGCGTCGCTCACGGGCTGCAGCGTCGAGAGATCGTACGCGCGATGGCGCAGCCCGAACTCCCCCTTCCCCTCGGAGACCTTGAAGACGACGTGGAGGCGGGACGTCGTGTCGAGCGCGACCTCGGGATCGCTCGGCTCCTGCTTTCCCGTGTCGAGGTACGCGATGGCGGTCCACGTTCCCGTGGCGTCCCGCCGGCTCGACGCGAGGGTCAGCTTGCGACCGTCGTGACGATTCCAGACGACGATGAGATCGCCGGTGTCGGGGTCGAGCAGCGCCTGGGGCGCGAGATCCGCGAGGGGATCGGCCGTCTCCGGGATGATCTCCTCCGACGTCCGCCCGTCCTTGAGCCCCTGGCGCACCTTCAGCGCCGAGACGCTCCCCCCGTCCGTCGTGATCGCCGTGACGGCCTCCACGGTGACGAGCCTCCCGCGCATGTCGACGACGGTGGATGCGGCGGAGGCGCAGGAGAATCCGGCGACGAGCAGGACCGGAGCGGCGAGACGGCGCAGGGAAGGCCCCCCTCTCAGGGGAATCGCAGGGCGATGATGTTGCTGACGTCGAACGTGCAGAGGAAATCGCGCAGGAAGGGCAGGTTCGGGTGCATGCTCTGGAGCAGGTAGAAGTAATGATCGCGCCGCGCTTCGTTCCCGCGCAGAAAGTTGATCTCGCCCAGGACGTAGTAGCAGTTCTTGATGATGTCCTTCGCGCCCAGCTCCTCGGCGAGCGCGAGCGCGCGCTCACCCTCGCGCTCCGCCTCCTCGAGCTTCCGGAGCTGCATGTAGCCGAACGAGAGGTCGTGGCAGCAGTCGCAGAGGAGCCGGCGGTTCCCGACCTTCTCTGCGAGCGCGCGCGCCTCCCGGATCTCGCGGATCCCCTCCTCGTGCTTTTCGAGCAGCAGGAGGCAGTACCCGATGTTGTCGCGGAGGATGCCCACGCCGAATTCGTTGAGCCGCGGCTCCTTGAGGCGGATGGCGAGGGCCTTCCGGTACTCCCGGAGCGCCGGCTCGAGCCGGCTCCGGACGAGGTGCAGGTTCCCCATCAGGTTGTGGCAGCGCGCGATCCAGTTGGCGTCGGCGATGGCGCGGCTCTTCTCGTTGGCGAGGCGCGCGTAGAAGCACGCCTTCTGGTACTGGTTCTGGCGCCGCAGGCTGATCGACAGGTTGTACGCCGCGCCGCAGATCGTCTCGTCGTCGCGGCTGCGCAGGATGATCTCCTTGAGCCCCACCGCAGCCTTCTCGTATTCGCCCATCTCGATGAGCGCCATGCTCCGGTTCGCGATCGCCTTGTCGGCGAGCCCGTAGGCGCGCGAGCGCGCGGCCATGGAACGGGCTTCCTCGAACCGGGCCATGGCCGGCTTGAACCGGCTCCGCTTGACGAGGGCGTACCCGGTCCGCATCAGCCGGCGGAACCTGGCGATGCGCTCGGGTGTCACGTGTCGATGCCTCTCAGCGACGTGCGGAGCGAGTCGAGCGCCGGGTCCGGCGCGCCCTCGTTCCCTTGAAGTAGATGAACTCGCGCACCTGCTCGCGCGCGGCGTGGGGGAGCGTCCGGTACATCGAGAGGATCTCCTGCTCGCCCGGCGTGACATCGGCCGTGGTGGTGAGGTGGAAGAACTCTGCGATGTTCATCTCGAATATCTTGAGTATCTTGAAGAGGGATTCGAGGCTGACCTTGTACTCCCCGGTCTCCATCCTGCAGAGGTCCGACTGCTGGATGCCCACGCGCATCGCCAGGTCGGCCTGCGTGAGGGCTCGATCCTTCCTCAACTCGCGGATCCTCTGTCCGACCAGAGGCAACTGGGTCCGCTTCACGATCATCTGATGCTCACCAGCACGCGGCCCGACCGCGCCCCGCCGTCAGGATGTTCGCTTGTTACGCCTGATGCCGTTCTCGGCGCCCTCAATGCTAACACGGCAACAAAGTCCTTGACAGGGTTCCGGGCGGTACATAGTATGAACTTCGCGATTTCCGCAGCAGCGTTGGGTTGCCAGGGGGGAGTCACCAAGACTGGCGGCGCAAGTTGCTGATACATCATTTTTTGGCACCATCAGCTGATTCCGTGCATCCTCGGGGGGGCGATGCCGATGAAGCGACGTTTTGAGCGTCTTTTCCCACCGTCTGGCGCGCCGCTTCTCCGAAACAAGCTCACCCACCTCCCCGGTTCCCCACGATGGTCTCCTGAAAATACAGCGATCTGTAACTACTGTCAACCGAAAGATCGCGGAACTTTCTGTTCCCCTTCAACTTCCATGGCCTCCCCACCCTGCCCGGAGACCGCTTCGTCGAGGTGCGCCTGATGAGCAGACGGGTTGAGAAGGACTCCTGCCTCGCCCGGTACCTTTCTGAAATCGGCAGCTACTCCATCCTCAGCAAGGAACAGGAGATGGAGATCGCGCGTCGGGCGCGGAAGTACAACAGGCCCGATTCCCTGAACCGGCTGGTGGAGTCCAACCTCTCCTTCGTCGTCAAGATCGCGAACGAGTACCGGAATCTCGGCCTCGCCTTCGAGGATCTCCTCAACGAGGGGAACATCGGGCTGA
Organism: Acidobacteriota bacterium; assembly: GCA_016195325.1. Taxonomy (NCBI): domain Bacteria; kingdom Pseudomonadati; phylum Acidobacteriota; species Acidobacteriota bacterium. The sequence goes on along the minus strand of JACPZX010000108.1, from coordinate 15,371 downwards.
TCGAAGCGGCCCAGAGATACGATCACAACAAGGGGACGAAGTTCATCACGTACGCCATCTGGTGGATCCGCAAGTCGATCCTGAAAGCGCTCTCCGAGCAGTCCTCGCTGGTGCGCGTGCCGAACTACCAGATGAAAAAGGTGCGCAAGGTCCGCGACACGGAGCAGAGCCTGGCCCGATCGCTCGGACGCAAGCCCGAAAAAGACGAGCTGTCGCGCGAGCTCGACGCGAGCATCTCCAAGATCGACGAAATCCTCCAGATCAAGCTGCGCGAGATCTCCATCGACGACAAGATCGGGAAGGACAAGGACATCCCGATCTCCGACTACCTCGTGGACAGCCAGTGCATCAATCCCGAGGACGAGCTCTTGAAGACCGAGAGCCGCGACCTCGTCCGCACCGCGCTGCACATGCTCTCCGATCAGGAGCACGCCGTCATCATGAACCGCTTCGGGCTCGCGGGGGGACGCGCGTTCACGCTCAAGGAGATCGGGCAGACGATGGGTCTGAGCCGCGAGAGGATCCGGCAGATCGAAGCGCAGGCCAAGAAGAAGCTCCGGCGCATCTTCGCGCTGCACAGCTTCAAGCCGGCGCCGCTCAAGGGGCCCGTGCGGACGTACGCGCCCCGGAAGTCCCTCGGCCCGAGGCCGGTTCCCGCGATGCGGCAGGCCGCAGAGTCGAGCGAGCGCGGGTCGCGCAACGGCCGTCTCCAGGTGGTTCTCCCGGCGGCGGAGCCGGGCGGCGGGGTCCCCGAAGGCTCCTGGTAGCGGTTTGACTCCCTCTCGGACGGGGAACTAATATCCCCGTCCGATGCCTCCCCAGAGTGAGCCGAGAGGCGCGGACTCCCTGATCCTGAAGCTCGCCGCCGTCCTCGCGTCCAGCCCTCCGGAGCATGCGGCGAGCGCGCTCGCCGCGTCGCTCGAGGAGGCTGTCCCCGGCCTCCGGGCGTTCCTCCTCGCCTTTCGTTCCGACGCCCGCCGCCTCGAGTTCGAGTGGGCCGCGTCGCCCCCTCCGTTTCCGGCGCCGTCCCCCGCGGACGGCCGATCCGCCGCGGTCGCGGCTCTCCGAGGCGCGGGGCCCCTCGAGATTGCCCCCGGGGCGCCGGCCATCTACTCCGAGTCGGCCTACCTCGGCCGCTCGGGACTCTGGTGGTGGCTCGTCCCGCCGGGAGGAGATTCCGCCGGCGCTCTCCTCGCGCTCAGCCACGCCGACCCGGACGCGGTGCGGCGGCACCTTCACGAGATTCGCATCGCCGTCGGCCTCCTGCGCCCCTCCCTCGCCCTCGTCGCGGCGCGGCAGGACCTCGATCGGCGAGTCGGGGCGCGGAGGTCCGAGCTCGAGCTCTTCTACGAGACGAGCCGTGCGCTCGCCCACGCGAAGACCGCCGAGGACGTCGCCCTCGTGCTCTCCGAGAACCTCGCGGGCGAGATCGGGATGGAGGCTCTCGCGCTCCTCCTGACGACCCCCGAGCGGGCCGAGCTCTTCGTCGAGACCCACGGAGACGCCTCGCCGTCGGCGCTCCGCCAGTTCCGGAGGGGCGTGCTCCGCGAGGCCGCGGGGGCGGCGAGCCGGCGGCCCGCGCGCCTCGTCGTCCGCGTGAACCAGTTCAGGAGCCCCCGCCCCTTCGGCCTTCCCGGGCGGGCCCCCTCCCCGGATCCGATCCACATCCATCTGTCGGTCCAGGGGCGGTTCCTGGGGCTGGTCTCGGTGCAGCCCGGCGCCGCGGCGCTTCCCGAGGCCAAGCTCCGGCTCCTCTACACGATCGCGAGCCAGGCGGCGCTGACGCTCGATCGCGTCGCCAAGGTGGAGGCGGCCGGGGTCCTGAAGATCCAGGCGGTCCTCGACTCGATGACGGAGGGGGTCGTCCTCCTTGATCGCCGCCTGAACGTCTCCGTGGCCAACCCGGCGGCGAGGGCGCTCCTGCGCGACATCCAGGGACGCCCCCTCGGCAAGCGGCTGAGGCGGCTGGGCGCCATCGACATCGCGAGCCTGATGGAGTCCGTCGCGGGCGGGTCGGCGCCGATCCCGCAGGAGATCGCCGTCGCCGAGACGGAGAAGTTCTACCAGGTGAGCGCCGCTCCGGTCGCCGGGCTCCGCGGCGCGCCCGAGGGGATCGTCCTCGTCCTCAGCGACGTGACGAAGCAGAGGCGGCTCCTCGACCAGCTCGCGCAGTCGGAGAAGCTGTCGTCCCTCGGGGTGATGATCTCCGGATTCGCGCACGAGCTGAACAATCCGCTCGCGTCCATCACCGGATTCGCGCAGCTCCTCGCCGAGCGCAACCTCGTCGCCGACGTGCAGAAGAAGATCACGGCCATCAACAGCGAGGCGAAGCGCTGCCACCGGATCGTCGAAAACCTGCTGAGGTTCGCGCGCAAGCAGCCGTCCGAGCGGCGGCCGGTCGATCTCAACAGCGTCCTCGGGTCGGTGCTTCAGCTCATGGGCTATCAGCTCCAGTCCGACGGCATCATCGTCGACGTCGATCTCGATCGAAACATGGTCCCGCTCGTCGGGGACTTCCACGCGCTGCAGCAGGTGTTCGTGAACATCATCCACAACGCGCGCCAGGCGATGAAGCAGAAGGGGGGCGGCGGGCTGCTCACGATCGTGACGCGCTCCACCGGCCAGACCTGCTCCGCCGAGATCACCGACACCGGCCCCGGCATCCCGGCGGAGAGCCTCCGGAAGATCTTCGATCCCTTCTTCTCGACCAAGCCCGTGGGAGAGGGGACGGGCCTCGGCCTGAGCATCGCGTACGGCACCGTGCAGGAGCACGGCGGGACGATTCACGCCCGGAGCCGCGTCGGCTCGGGGACGACGTTCGTCATCGAGATCCCCGCCGGGGCTCCCGTCGCGGAAGCGCAGCCGCCGGCGCACGCCGAGGCGATCGAGGCCGGGCCGATCCCGTCGCGCCGCATCCTCGTCGTCGAGGACGAGCTGAGCCTCGCCGACATGATGTGCGAGGCCCTCTCGGCCGAGGGGCACCACGTCGAATCGGCGGCCGACGGCAACGCGGCGCGCGAGATGCTGAGCGGCGCGCGCTACGACCTGATCATCAGCGACATGAAGATGCCGACCATGGGCGGGCGCGAGCTCTACGACACCGTGCTCGAGATGGATCCCGACCTCGCGCGGCGCATCATCTTCTCGACGGGCGACAGCGTCTCGGCGGAGACCCAGGCGTTCTTCCAGAAGATCGGAAACCCGTACCTGACGAAGCCCTTCAACCTCTCGGATCTCTACCGCCTGGTCCACAAGACCCTCCGGGGCTCATGATCGGCGGGCGGCTCCGGCGGCGCGCCCTGTGGGCGCCTGCGGCCGCCGCCCTGGCCGCCGTCCTCGCCGCGGCGTGCCAGGCGCCGGCGCCGGACGCGCCGGAGGCGGCGAGCGATCTCTCCTCACGGCTCGACATCCTCCTCGGGCGCCACGTTCACGACGGGCTCGTGGACTACGCCGCCCTCAAGGCCGATCCCGATCTCGGGAGGTGCCTCGACGTCGCGCGCGCGGCCGAGCCCGATCAGCTCGCCTCGCGCTCCGAGAAGCTCTCGTTCTGGATCAACGCGTACAACCTCGCGGCGCTCGAGGGGGTCGCCGCCGCGTACCCCGTGAGGAGCGTCCGGGAGATCGGCCAGATGGGCCGGTTCACCTTCTTCCGCGGGCTGAAGTTCAGGATGGGGCGCCGCGAGGGTACGCTCGACACGATCCTGCACAAGATCCTCCGGCCGGACTTCCACGAGCCGCGCGTGCACTTCGCGATCGTCGCGGCGAGCCTCGGCGGACCGCGCCTGCGCAACACCTCCTTCCACGGCGCCGCGCTCGAGGAGGAGCTCGACGCCGCGGCGCGGGCCTTCATGGCCGATCCGGGCCGCGTCCGCCTCGATCGCGAGCAGGGGATCCTCTACCTGTCGCAGATCTTCGACTGGTTCGGCGAGGATTTCGACCGGAGCGCGGGCTCGAGGGCCGCCTACGTCGCGCGCTACTTCTCGCCGGAGGACGCGGCGCTCGTGACGCGCGGGTCCGTCGCGATCCGGTACCTCGACTTCGACTGGGCGCTGAACGATTCCACCGCCGCGCGTCCGTGATGCCGCCGGGGCGCCGCACCCCCCTGTGCTAGAATCCTCCGCCGGTCGCCCTGAGCCCAACATCCCCGCGGAGACGCACGTGAAGCTGCCCCGATCGCTCGTCGAGCACATCGGCCACCAGATCGTGAAGGGGCTCGTCCGCGGGAAGGCCGTCGATCTGGACGATCGCGCCGCGCTCACCGAGTCCATGAGCGCCGCCCTCTCCGACGATCTCCAGGTGGAGGACAAGCTCAACGACGAGGTCCGCGAGATCATGAACAACTACGCCGACGAGATGACGCGGACCGGAGTCCAGTACCACGACATGTTCAAGATGATCAAGCAGGAGCTCGTCCGGAAGCGAAAGCTGATCCTGTAGGAGCCGCGCGTTGAAGCTGAGCCATGAGAAGGTCGTCCACCTTTCCCACGTCCTCATCGGCGCGCTCGAGGCGGCTCCCGGCGTGCGGTTGCTGAAGGAGCGGAACGACGTCCGGCTCGACATCCTGACGCTGCTGCGCAACGAGCTCCGCAAGGACGAGGAGATCGAGCGCCGCGTCCGCTCCAAGATCGTCACGCAGAAGCGCACCATTCCCGAGGGGAGCCAGGAGTGGGAGATCCTCTTCCGCAAGTACTACGAGGAGGAGATCGGCAAGCTCCGCGAAATCAGGGAGTGACGCCGGCCGCTCCATCCGCCGCGGCACGTCATGCCATGAAGCACGTCATCGTCGGCACGGCGGGTCACATCGATCACGGCAAGACGGAGCTCGTGCGCGCGCTCACCGGCGTCGACTGCGACCGCCTCGACGAGGAAAAGCGCCGCGGCATCACCATCGACATCGGCTTCGCGCCGCTGAGCCTTCCCGGCGGGACCACCCTCGGCTTCATCGACGTCCCGGGCCACGAGCGCTTCGTGAAGAACATGCTCGCGGGGGCGTCGGGGATCGATCTCGTCGTGCTGGTGGTCTCGGCGGAGGAGTCGATCAAGCCGCAGACGCGCGAGCACTTCGACATCTGCCGGCTCCTCGGCGTTGCGGGGGGGCTCGTCGCTCTCACGAAGCGCGATCTCGCGGACGCCGATCTCCTGGAGCTCGTGGCCCTCGAGGTGCGCGAGCTGGTCCGGGGATCGTTTCTCGAGGGGGCGCCCGTCCTCCCGGTCAGCGCCCGGACCGGCGAGGGGATCCCGGAGCTGCGCGCAGCGCTCGCGGATCTCGCGGGCCGCGTCCGCGCGCGGTCGACGGCGTCGTTCTTCAGGCTCCCGGTCGACCGATCCTTCTCTGTGAAGGGGTTCGGGACGGTCGTCACCGGGACGCTCGTCGCCGGCGACGTGACGGACGGCGCCGAGATCGAGGTCTTCCCCCGGGGCGTGCGCGCGCGGGTCCGGGGCATCCAGGTCCACGGCGCCCACGTCGGCTCAGCCGTCGCCGGGCAGCGGACCGCGCTCAATTTGCAGGGGATCGACGCGGCGGACGTCACGCGCGGCGATCTCCTCGCCCCCGCCGGCTTCGTGAGGCCCTCCTCGCTCCTCGACGTCGATCTGACGCTTCTCCCGTCGGCCCCGGCGCCGCTCAAGGATCTGTCGCGCGTGCGGTTCCACCAGGGGACCACCGAGATCCTGGCGCGCGTGAAGCTGGTGGGCGCCGCCCCGATCGCGCCGGGGGGACGCGCCTTCGCGCAGCTCCGCCTCGACGACGCTCCTCGCGTCGGGGCCGCCTGCCGTCGCGCTCCACGCGCTCCAGGGGGCGCCCGGCGGCCTGACCCCGGAGGACCTCGTCGTGCGCACCGGGCTGACCCCGGAGGCGATCGGCGGCGTCATGAAGTCCCTCGTCGGCGCGGGGAGCGCCGTGGCGCTCGGCGATCGGGCGCCGGTGTACCTCGACGCGGGCGGGCTCGTCCGGCACCGGGAGCGCGTGCGCGAGGTGCTCGCGGGGCACCATCGGGAGCACCCGCTGATGATGGGGCTCGGGCGCGAGGAGCTGCGGGAGCGCGCCCTGCCGGGGGTGGCGCCCGACGTCGCCCGCCTCGTCCTCGACCGGCTCGCCGCGGCGCGCGACATCAGGCTGGAGAAGGAGCTCGCGGCCCTTCCGGGGCACTCGGTCGCCGTGGCGGGGGAGGACGAGGAGCTCATGCTGGTCGTCGAAACGTCGTTCCGCGAGGCCGGGCTGAACCCACCCACTCTCGAGGAGGTCGTCGCCGCCCGGCGCCTCCATGCAGCCAGGGCCCAAAGGATCTATCATCTGTTGCTGTCACGCGGGCAGCTGGTCAGAATCAGGGATGGAACGGTCTATCACGCGGACGCCGTCGCACGGCTGAAAGAGTCCCTCTGGAAGCTGCGCGAGGAGCGGGCGATCATCGACGTCGCCGCCTTCAAGGAGCTGACCGGAACGTCGCGGAAGAACGCGATACCGCTCCTGGAGCACCTCGACGCCGAGCGGGTGACGCGGCGGCGCGGGAACGACAGGGAGATCCTTCCGCCGCCGGGGGCCGCGACGCCGTGAGGCGGGCGCCGTCCCGGCGGAAGGCATGAATGAAGGAGTGAGACGATGGGAAGGATCGGCTGGCAGGAGCTCCTGTTTCTCGGGATGATTCTCATGGTGCTGTTCGGCGCTCAGAAGCTTCCGGCGATTGGCCGCGGCATGGGTGAGGGGATCCGCGAGTTCAAGAAGGCCATGAAGGGCGACGAGCCGGAGTCGAAGGGCGATACCGAAAAGAAGCCCGGCTGAGCCGCTGAGCGCAAGCCCCCGCGTGCCCGCGTCCGAGACGCTCGCCCAGATCGCCGTCGCGCGCCGCGCCGTGGCCCGGCTCCGGGGTGAGATCCACCGCGTCGACGGCGCTTCCCGCGGCGGTTACGTCCGCACGTACCATCGCGAGTTCCCCCACCTCCAGACCCTCTCGAGCTTCGACGATCTGGTCGTCGCCTGCTTCAAGGCCGACATCATCTACGTCGGCGACTTCCACGCCCTCCCCGCGAGCCAGCACTTCGCTGCGCGCCTTCTCCACGAGGTCTTCGCGCGATCCCGCCGCGGCGTGCTGGCGATGGAGATGGTCTACGGCCGGCACCAGGCGATCCTCGACGCGTGGATGGAAGGGAAGCTCTCCGACGCCGACTTCCTGAGGCGCACGCGCTACGAGCAGGAGTGGGGGTACGACTGGAACGCCTTCCGCTCGATCCTCGAGACCGCCCGCCGGCGCGGCGTGCCCGCGTACGGCATCGACAGCGCGCCGCGCGCCGGGATCCGACGGCTCAGGCAGCGCGACCGGTACATGGCGGCCCGGATCGCCGACATCTATGCCGCGCGCCCCGACGCCAAGGTCGTGGTGATCGTGGGGGAGTCGCACCTCGCGACGAGCCACCTTCCGGTCGCCGTGAGGGAGGAGCTCGCGAGTCGCAACCTCGAGCGCCGGTCCATCCGGGTGCTGCAGAACCTGGAGGAGGTCTACTGGGATCTCGTGGCGCGCGGGCACGAGCACGCCGACACGGTCACGGTCGGGCGCAACGTCTTCTGCGTCTTCAACACCTCCCCGATCGAGAAGTACGAGGCGTACCGCCACACCATCGAGCGCTGGAACCAGGATCGCCCCGACGACACGGAGCTCGATCTGACGGCGAGCGTCCACACCGTCGTCGACGCCATCCTCTCCTTCCTCGGGATCGACAAGTACCGCAAGCGGCGCCCCCTCGAGAAGAGGGGCGCGGCCGCGACCGATGGCTTCCTCGTCGACGCCTACCCCGAGGTCTACGCGAGCGCCGACCTCGCGGGCCTCGAGCGGCTGCTCCGCGCGGAGAAGCTGCCCAGGCGCGATCTCCGGGAGATCTCCGAGCACATCCGCCGGAACGGCTCGTGCTACATCCCGCGGATCAACGCGATCTACCTGGGGGCCTTCAACCTGGTCCACGCGGGGGAGGAGGCGGCGCACTTCGTCAACCACGCGCTCCGGGGCGACGCCGGGACGGTCCCGGCCCCGCCCGCCTCGCGCGCCGACGCCTTCTACGCGGCGGTGATGGAGGAAGCGCTCGGCTTCTTCGGCTCGAAGGTCATCGACCCGTCGCGGAATCACTTCTTCGAGACGGAGTTCTACCGGTTCTACCGCAAGTCGCGCGACGTGGTCGAGCGCGAGACCGGCTACCGGTACGAGGAGTTCTGCGAGATCATCGACTTCATCCTGCTGCACAAGAAGTTCGAGAGAGGGTACGCGCACTACGACGAGATCCCCCCCCAGCTCCTCGCCGGCATCCGCACCGCGGATCGCGCGCGCTTCAGCGTCCTGACGCACGAGCTGGGGTACTTCCTGGGGCAGCAGATCTACGACGGGTACCAGGAGGGATCGCTCCGGCGCGCCGAGATCCTGCGCCTCTTCGAGAGGCGCTTCACGGCGCAGGGGGAGGCGCTGACGGCGTACCTCGATCTCACCGAGCGGCTTCCCGGAGGCGTCGCGGCCGCCTGAAAAGAGTGAAGCCCGGGACGACCAACGCCGTCCCGGGCTTCGTCGCCCCCCGCGAAGGAAGAGGTTGGGGGTGCCGCCCTCCTCCAGAGTCTGCAGCCTCGCAAGGGTGCGGCGGTGTGTCTCGTCCTGGGAACCGCCGCAACTGGGAGCTTGTCTCGCGGGCGTCTCCGGCCAGCCGGAACCCGCGAATGCCCCGAGAACAGCAACCGGGGTGCCAGCGTCACGAAGGTCGACGGCTCGAAACCCTTGTGCAGCGTGCGTTCTGGTGAACCGCGCGACCCGTCGAGGGAGACGCGATGGGCCGGCTCTCATCCTGAGAGCGCGGGGCGCCACGCGCGCGAGCGCCCGAAATACGCCGCGGCGCTTGAGATCCCGCAAGCTCGAATGCGCTGCCGCGCGACGGCTCGCTCGGCCGTCTCATGATGAGAGAGAGGCCGTGTCGCACCGCCTGTCACATGGGTCGGGTCGCCTCACGTCGCGCGCGGGACTCTCGCGAGCGTCGCCGTTGTCGGCGCGATCGCCCATCTGCCTCCTCCCGTGCGATCGCCCCCGCAACGCCTTGAGCATCCGGAGGTTCGCCCGAAACCCACGCCGGGTGCGGGCTTCCGGCGCGCCCGTGGCATCTCCGTTGCTGGTCGGGATGGGACTCTGTCAGGGGCGCCCCGCGACGACGCACGGTCGGGGGCGGGGACCGGCCGCGGGGGGCGTCGTGGAGGAGAATGCACGAGCAGAGACCGCACCGGGGGTACCCGTCTGAGCTCGACCGGACGCTGATTGGACCCGGCGTCGCGATGCAGCGGCTCAAGGAGCTGATCTCACGCGTCGCGCAGAGCCGATCGAACGTCCTCATCCAGGGGGAGAGCGGCACCGGCAAGGAGGTCGTCGCCCGCTCCATCCACTCCCTCTCCTCACGCGCGGCGATGGCCTTCATCGCGGAGAACTGCGCGGCGCTTCCCGAAGGGGTGGTCGAGAGCGAGCTCTTCGGCCACGTGCGGGGGGCCTTCACCGGAGCGGACCGCGATCGTCCCGGCCTGATCGCCCTCGCCGACGGAGGGACTCTCTTCCTCGACGAAGTCGGAGACCTGCCGCCGAGAATCCAGGCCAAGCTGCTCCGGGTCATCCAGGAAGGGGAGTTCCGCCCGGTGGGAGGGCGCGAGCTGCGCCGCTCGGACTTCAGGGTCGTCGCCGCGACCCACCGCGACCTGCGCGCGATGGTCGAGCGCGGGGAGTTCCGGGAGGACCTCTACTACCGGCTCAACGTCGTGGGGCTCAGCGTCCCCGCCCTTCGCGAGCGCCTCGAGGACATCCCGCACCTCGTGGAGCACGTCCTCTCGCGCCTCCGCCCGGCGGTCTCGAAGGCCGGCGTCTCACGCGAGGCGATGGAGATGCTCCTGAGGTACGCCTGGCCGGGAAACGTCCGCGAGCTGCAGAACGTGCTGGAAGGGGGGCTCGTCCTCTCCGGCGGCTCGATCCTCGGGGTGGCCGAGCTTCCCGAGCGCATCGTGGACAACGCGCTCGCGGAGCCCGATCCCCGGGATCCCGGCGACGATCGGGAGAGCCCGCGGGAGCGGGTGATGATCGAGCTGGCCCTGACGCGTTTTCAGGGGGACAAGACGAGGGCCGCCGAGTACATCGGATGGAGCCGGCCGCGGCTGTACCGGCGCATGCGCCACCACGGCATCGCGATCGGGTTCGGCGGATCCCCCGAACGCAAGAAGGGCGCCCCTGGAGGAGCGCCCTTCAGTTGAGGAGGGTTTTGAGAGCGGCGCCCTCCCCAGGGGGTCCGTGGTTGAGGTTAGAGCTTGCAGCCGAAGAAGCAGCCGCCCAAGCCCTGAACCTTCGCGTGACCGTTGACCGAGAGATCGCCACGGTTGGACCACGCGGCCTTCAGCGAGGAGGCGACGTCGCTCGGCAGGAACCAGCGGAGCGAGTCGATGATGAAGGCGGTCGCCGAGCCTCCCTTGACGACGGGAGCGTGGGCGGCCTGAGGACGGCAGCCGAACACGCAGCCACCGAGACCGGCGTGCGCCGGCTGGACGCTGACCACTGCCACCACGAGCACCGCGAGCACGAGAGCCGAAATCCTGCGAGCGAACATCTTGCACCCCCATTCACTTCTGTCATCCCGGTCGGCTTGTGCCTTCCGGTGAGTTGTTGCTGTCGTCCTTCTCTTGAGCAACGGGAGTGCCAGCCTTGTCGGGAGCCTCTTTCGAAAGGTGTTAGACATTTGAATTCAACAGCTTGGACCATGGCATGGGGCCGGGCGGCTTCGAGGTGAGGAGCGATCACGGTCTCATCGTGAGACGGAAACGACGGGGGAGAGGCTCGCGACGAGACGGCGCGTCTCAGTCCGAGAGGCGGCGTCAGTCCGAGAGGCCGTACTCGCGAAGCTTGCGGTAGATCGTCGCGCGCGAGATTCCGAGAAGGGTCGCGGCGCGGGCACGATTCCCCCCCGACTCGGCGAGGGCCCGCTCGATCTGCTTCTTCTCGAGCGTGTCGAGGCTCTGGAAGGCCCCCCCGGCCTCCTCGAGCCGGGTGAGCTTTTCGAGGAGCTCGCGGTGCTGGACGAGGTCCTGCTGCGTGATGACCGGCGCGGCCGTCAGGACCGAGAGCTTCATGATCTCGTTCTCCAGCTCGCGCACGTTCCCCGGCCAGTCGTACCTCAGAAGGAGCTGCAGCGCCGAGATGTCCATCCGCTTCCTCGGGGCCGATGACGCCTCGGCCGCGCGGGTCAGGAAGTGCTCCACGAGGAGCGGGATGTCCTCCTTGCGCTCGCGCAGGGCGGGGATGTTGATGCGCACCACGTTGAGGCGGTAGAAGAGATCCTCGCGGAAGGTCCCCGCCTTCATCATGGCGTCGAGATCGCGGTGCGTCGCCGAGACGATCCGCACGTCGACCTTGATGGCGTTCTTCCCGCCGACGGGGCGGATCTCCCCCTCTTGCAGCGCGCGAAGGACCTTGGCCTGGAGAGGCAGCGACATGTCGCCGATCTCGTCGAGGAAGAGGGTGCCGCCGTCGGCGAGCTCGAAGACCCCCTTGCGATCGCGATCCGCGCCGGTGAAGGCCCCGCGCATGTGGCCGAAGAGCTCGCTTTCGAGAAGCGTCTCGGGGATCGCCGCCACGTTCTCGCTCAGGAACTTCCGCTCGCGCCGCGGGCCGGTGAAGTGGATCGCGCGCGCCACCAGCTCCTTGCCCGTCCCCGACTCGCCCGCGATCAGGACGGGAAGCGCGCTGGCGGAGACCTTGTCGAGGAGGTCGTAGACGGCCTGCATCCTCACCGTCTTGCCGATGAGGTGCTGGTAGCTCGTCCGCTTCGCCGCCGCCTTGCGGAGATCCTGGACCTCCCGGACGAGAGAGACGTTCTCGGTGGCGAGCTGCGAGTTCAGGCGCGACATCTCGAGGGCCGCGGCCGCGAGGTTCGCGAAGGCCTTGAGGAACTCCACCTGCTCGTCGGGGAAGGCCGTCCCGGGCGTCCGCGAGTCGAGGTAGACGGTGCCGATCACGCGGCTCCCGATGCGCATCGGGATGCACGCCAGCGACTGGATCCGGAAGAGGCTCACGCTCTTCGAGTGGTGCGTCCGATCGTCGGCGTCGGCGTTGAGGGTGATGAGCGTGCGGGCCTGGGCCGCCTCGCGCACGACGCTCCGGCTGTACTCCAGCGCGTCGGCCATCGTCTCAGGCTCGACCCCCCGCGCGGCGCGGACCTCCTGCCGATCGCCGTCGAGGAGGATGATGAGCCCCCGCTCGGCGCGGACGATCTCGAGCGCGAGGTCGAGGACGCTCGCGAGCATCTCGTCGGTGTCCGAGGAGGCCGTGATGAGCTCCGAGATCCGGTAGATTGCCGCGAGCGAGCCGCCGACGAGAGGGCGCATCCCCTGCGTCTTCCCCGACGCCGCGAGAAGCGCCGCGCGATCGCCGAGGCCGACGTAGCGCGCGCGCCACTCGCCGTCCGAGATGCGCTCGGCGAGCGCCGCGATGATCCCCGCCGCCTCGTCCCGGTCCGCGCGGGCCGCCGCCGCGTCCACCCCCCTGAGCAACGCCCGGAAGGCGAGGGCGCGCCAGCGGATCTCGTCGTGCTTCCCCGGCGGGAGGACCCGGATCGCCTCGTCCACCGCCTCGCACGCGGCGGGGGCGTCGTTCCCGGCCAAGACCGCCGTCGCCTGGAGGAGGAGCGCCTGCGCCTCCTCGGGGCCGAGGCTCGCCCCCCTCGCGACGTCGAGCATCTCCCGCGCCGCCCCCGCGGCGTCGACGAGGGCGCCGGTGGCGAGGTGCACGCGCGCCGTCGCCTCGAGGAGGCGCGCGCGCGCCCTCGGCGGCAGGTCGCCGCCGGGAAGGCGCGAGGCGCGCTTCGCCGCGTCGCGGGCCGCGTCGGCGTCGCCGGCGACGGCCCGATCGAGGGCGAGGGAGGCGAGGGCGAAGGCCTCCTGCACCGCGTCGCCCGCCCGCCGCGCGCGCTCGAGCGCCTGCGCGTGCCGCTCGGCGGCGCCGTCGGCGTCCCCCACGGTGCGGAGGGCCGCCCCCCAGCCGTCGAGAGCGTTCGAGGCGCGCCCCTCGTCGCCGATGCGGATGGCGACGCCGGCCGCCTCCTCGAAGGATCGGATGGCGAGATCGTGCGCGCCGCGGGCGGCGAGCGCCGCGCCCAAATTGATGCGCGATTCGACGAGGGAGGGGAGATCGCCGAGGGACTTCGAGATCGTCACGCACTCGTCGAGGACCGGGATCGCCTCCTCGAGCCGCCCCGCCTCCACGAGGAAAAGGCCGAGGTTGCTCGAGGCCTCGAGCTCGCCGTGCGCGTCGGAGATTTCGCGCCGCAGCTCGATGGAGCGCCGCTGGATGGCGATCGCCTCGTCGTGGCGGCCGCCGACGAACTCGAGGTTCGCGAGGTTGTTGAGCGCCGCGGCGAGGGTGCGCGGGTTCCCCGCGCGCTGCGCGGCGTCGAGGGCGCGGCGCTGCGTCTCCATCGCCCGGTCCATGCGCCCCGTCCGGGCAAAGACCCCCGACAGGATGCTCTCGCCGCGCGCGAGGAGGATCAGATCCCCGGTGGCCGCCTGCAGCTCGAGGGCCCGCTCGACCTCGCGCACCGCCTCGTCGGGGCGCCCGCGCGCCATGAGCGTGGAGGCCTTCTCGAGGCGGGCGAGGGCGGCGAGATCGCGCCGCGAGGCCTGCATCGCCGCGCGAAGCGCCTGCTCGAAGGTCTCGAGCGCCTGGGCGTCGCGGCCCAGCTCGCGCTCGATCATGCCGAGGCTCCTCAGGATCTCGGATCGCTCGGCGTGGGAGCCCGACGGGATCAGCTCGAGGGCCTGGCGGTAGAAGCCCACGCTTTCCGCCCCCGCGCCGACGCTGCGGCTCCGGCGGGCCGCCTCGAGGGCGTACGAGAGGCCGATCTCCGCGTCCCCCGACTCGATGAAGTGGCGCGCCAGCTCCTCGAACCGCACCGGCGCCCCGGCGTCTGCGCGCGCGCGCAGCGCCGAGGCCAGCGCGCCGTGGAGCGAGCGTTTCCGGTCCCAGTCGAGACCGTCGTAGACGTGCTCGCGGACGCGCGCGCTCCCGACGAAGTAGACGGGCTCGGCGCCGATCTGCTCGCCGGCGAGGCCGCGCGATCGGAGCGCCGCGAGGGCCGTGTCGAGCGCCGCGTCGGCGAGCCCCGAGACGTCGCGCAGCAAGGCGCGCTCGGCCGGCCGCCCCGCCGAGGCGAGCGCCTCGAGGACGCACCGCTCGTCGTCGCCGAGCCGCGAGAGGCGCCTCCGGATCGCGTCCCCCACGCCCGCCGGAAACGAGATCGTCGTCAGCGCGTCGACGTCGGCGCGGAAGGAGAGGCCGAGGCGCGAGATCGTGCCGTCCTCCATCAGCGATCGAACCGCCTCTTCGATGAACGAGGGGTTCCCCGACGTCTCGCGCTGCACGAGCGCGACGAGAGGCTCCGGGGCCTCGGCGAGGCCGAGCATCCCCTGGAGGAGGGCTGCGGTGAGCGGCGCGTCGAGCGGGCCGAGCGCGATCTCCTCGACGCGCGCGTGGCGCCTCAACCGCGCGAGGGAGGCGCCGAGGGCGGGGGAGTCCATCTCCTCGATCCGGCAGGCGAGCACGATGAGAAGGGGCGGGGCGTCGTCGCCGGCGCCGCGAGCGAGCGCCTCGCAGACCGAAAGGGTTCCCGCGTCGGCCAGGTGTGCGTCGTCGAGGAAGAGGGCGGTCGGCGTCTCCGCCGCGCGCGCGAGGATTGCCGACGCCGCGGCGTCCACGGTGCGCACGCGCGACGTCTCGGTGGAGGCGGTCGCGTCGGGTGCCGATCCGAGGTCGAGAGGCTCCGCGCCGAGGAGGGCGAGCGCCTCGACGACGGGCTGGAAGGCGGGCATGCCGGGGCGGCACGCGACCCCCGCCGCGAGCTTCCCGTGAACCTGCGCGTGGCGCCGCGCCTCCGACAGGAACCGCGTCTTCCCCACGCCGGCCTCGCCGGTGACGAGGGCGAGGAGGCCGCCGCGCGGGCGATCGACGAGGGCGGTGAGGCGGGCGAGCTCCGCCTCGCGGCCGACGAGCGGCGCCCAGGTCGCGTAGGCGACCCCCGTCTCGGCCGTCTCGATCGGATGGCGACGCCCCGTCGCGCGGTTGATCGCCTGGAGCGTCTCGGCCGCGCTCGCGAAGCGCTGCGACGGCTCCTTGGACAGAAGTCTCAGGATGATCGCGGAGAGGGCCGGTTCGAGGAGGGGCCTGAGAGGCGCCGCCGCCCCGGTCGGAGCGGCCGACGCGGGCGCCGTCGGCTCCAGCTCGAGGTGCCCGCGGACGATCTCCTTGCCGGACCCCTCGAACGGGCAGCGCCCCGTCGTGAGCTGGTAGAGCATCACGCCGAGGGCGTACAGATCGCTGCGGCCGTCGATG
>JACPZX010000107.1 GCA_016195325.1 Acidobacteriota bacterium | reverse complement strand
CGCGACGCAGAGAAGGAGGCCGCACGCGAGAGCGGCCGCGAGGGCCACTGGGAGCCGTCTCACGATCGGGGGGCCTCCGCCTTCACGAACCGGAGCCGCGTGCGGTCGGCGAGGCGAACGGCCTGGAGGAAGTCGCGGAAGGGGCGGTAGTCCGCGGGCTTCACGACAAGCGGGAGGCGCGCGAAGTTCCGCTGGATCTTGAATCCCCCCGCGGTCCTCTCGATGTTCAGGACGTAGCTTCCGCTGTCGCCCTCGAGCTTGACCGGCGCCGGGGGGTCGGCCGGGGCGTACCCGGGGGGCGCCGACACCTCCATCACGAGGAGATCGACCGCCGGGAAGTCGAGGACGACCGGGTATGTGCGCGTCGCGGCCGTGAGCTCGGGGACGGTCGGGATCCAGGGGCCGCCGATTTCGATCGTGAACTCACCCGTTTCAGCCGTTGGGCCCGATCCGGCGAGAGTCCCTTCGCACCGGAGCAGGAACTTCGAGTTGAGAAGGGCGAGCGCCGGCATCTCCGCCTGGCCGATCTCCATCGCGCTGCCGGAGCCGCACATCTGGTCCATTCGCCGCCGGCGATCGTCGGGCGGCAGGGCGCGCATCGAAAGCCTGTCGAGGTACCCCTGCTGGCCGGCGCCGCTCCGGAGCCAGCGAACCGTCCCCTCCCCCTCGGCGTCGAACGAGAGATCGACGCGCGAGTCCGAGACGTTTTGCTTCGCCGGCGCGTCCCACACGACGACGGAACGTGCGCCGCGCTCGGAGACGAGCAGCGCCGGTATTCCGGTGTACCACCACGCCACCTCGCCGAAGGGGAGCCCCGACGACGGGCTCACGAAAACCAGCTTCTCGTCCGGCTCGCCGCGTGCGCGCACCGCGACGAGCGTCCCGTCGAACTGGGACATCGTCTTCACGTCGGGGTGCCAGTAGTGGTCCGATCGATCCGCGGCGAGGACGAGGCTCGCTTCCGCGCCGAGGCGGCGGGCGATCGTCACGTAGAGCCACGCGATCTCGTCGCTCGCCCCCACGCCGGATCGCAGCACCTCCCCGGCGAGGCGGTCCTTCGACGCGTCGAGCGCGCGCTGCGCCTCGGCGTCCTCCTCGGCCGAGAGAAGGGCCGCGTGCTTCACGTGAGCCCCGAGCCAGTCGTAGGCCTTCCGGAGCTTCGTCATCAGGTCGGCGCCCTCGGGTATCTCCATCGCGGTCATCGCCTTGTCGACCGGCGGCCTGAAGCTCGCAAATGTGTTCAGCTGGCTCTCGATCCCCTTCGCGTACGTGTTCCAGAAGTCCTGCGCGTCGGTGCTGAAGAAGGAAGTGTGATACATCCAGAGCGTCGCGCGACCTTCGTCCCCGGGCGGCATGAAGGGCTCGTCGGCGACCGCGGGGAGGTCGCGCCCCGTGACGACGAGCGTGAGCCCTTCCTTGGCCTGCTCGATGGTCAGCCCCTCGCGGTGCGTGATCCCCCATCCGGTCCCGTGGTCCGTCGGCGGCAGCCAGTGATATCTGAAGTTTCGCACCGGCCACTCGAGCTGAATCGGGACGTGGCGAAGGCTCTTCTGGCTGGTGTCCCAGACCGTCCAGCCGAAGTCCACGACGCATCCGGGAGCGACGCCCGGAAGGATCGCCTTGAGCGCGCGCACCGATTTCTTCCGCTTCGTCTCGAGGATCTGCTCTTTCAACTCGCTCTGCTTGAGCTCCAGAACGGCGCCGTCGGGGAGGATCGTACGCCCCCACCACTCCTTGACGTAGCCGACTTCGCTCTCGAGGGGAATCGAGATGTCGCCAAGGCTCCGTGCGTCGGTCGAGAGGATCTTGGCGCGCAGGTGAAATCTCGTCCGGTCGAGCTTCCCGGTGTCGTCCTGCTCGGTCTCCTCGACGAGGACGACTCCCTGCTCGGCGCCGGCATTCGGGTCGGAAACGATCGCCTTCTCGTCGTCGGTCATGGTCGTCGATCCGGGCGCGATGGGCCCGAACGCGGACTTGCCGGCGCCGAAGGCGGGAGTGGAGAGCGCGAGAGCGGCCGCGAGGGCCACGGGGAGCCGTCTCACGATCGGGGAGCCCCCGCCTTCACGAACCGGAGCCGCGTGCGATCGGCGAGGCGGACGGCCTGGAGGAAGTCGCGAAAGGGGCGGTAGTCCGCGGGCTTGATCGCGAGCGGCAGGCGGGTGAACTCCCGGCGAACGCGGAATCCCCCTTCCGTCCTCTCGACCGCGAGCGAGTAGCTCCCCTCGTCGTTCCGGAGCGTCACCGTCGCGGGAGGCTCCGCGGCCACGAATCCAGGCGGGGCCCCCACGTCGATCACCGACCTGTCGATCGCCGGGAAATCCAGGACCACGGGGTGGATGCGCTTCGCGGCCGTCAGATTCGGCACGGCGTTGAACCATGGCCCCTCGAGGACGAAGAAGACGTCGGCCGTCCCAGCCTCGGGCGCGGGCGCGGCGACCGCGCCGTCGCACTCGAGGCGAAGCGACGCGTCGAGACGATCGAGCCCGGGGGCCTCGGCGCGACGAACCTCGATCCCCCGGCCGTCGCCGCACAGCTCGTCGAGCCGCCGCTTCCGCGCGTCCGGGCGCATCCCGCGGAGCGCGATCCGGTCGCCGTAGCCCTGCTGCCCCGCGCAGGCGCGGTGCCGGCCCACCGACGCGGCTCCCGAGAGGGCCAGGGAGACCTCGACGCGCGTGTCGGAGGCGTTCTCCTTCGCGAGCGCGTCCCACACGATGACGGAGCGGGCCCCCTTCCGGGTGGCGAGAAGCCCCGGCACCCCCGTGAACCACCACGGGACATCGCCGTACGGGAGCCCGGACCCCGGGCTGACGAAGACGAGCTTCTCGTCGGGCTCCCCGCGCGCGCGGACGGCGGCCATCACCCCATCGAACTGGTCGAGCGTCTTGACGTCGTGGTGCCAGTAGTGATCCGTCCGGTCGGGGGAGAAGATCAGCTCGGCCTCGGCGCCGAGACGCCGGGCGAAGACGACGTAGAGCCGCGCCAGCTCCGCGGACGACCCCTCCCCCGAGGCCAGGATCTCCCCCGGGAGCCGCTCCTTCCGAGGGGGGCGCGCGGGGCCGGTCTCCCCTTCCTCGGCGGTGACCAGCCGAGCGTCCTTCACGTGCGCCCCCAGCCAGTCGTACGCGGTGCGCAGCTTCGTCGTGAGATCGGCGCCGTCAGGGATCGCCATCGCGTCGAGCGCGCTGTCGACGGGCGGCCTGAAGCTCGAGAACGCGGTGAGCTGGTCCTCCGTCCGCTTCGCGAAGATGTTCCAGAAGTCCTGCGCCCCGACGCTGACGTACGACGCCTGGTACATCCACAGCGTCGCGCGCGATTCGTCGGGGGCGGGCATCAGCGGCTCCTCGACCACGGCGGGGAGGTTCTGCGCCGTGACGACGAGCGAGAGCTTCTCCTTGTGCTGATCGATTGAGAGCCGCTCCCCGCTCGTGATGTCCCAGCCGGCCCCCCTCGTCATCGACGGCAGCCAGTGGTACGCGAAGCGCCTCACGGGCCACTCCCTCTGGATGGAGACGTGCCGCAGAAGGCTCTCGCTCGTGTCCCTCACGGTCCACCCGAGATCGACGACGCATCCGGGGACGACCCCCGGGAGGATCCCGTGGAAGACGCGCCGGGGCTTTCCCCATCTCGTCTGGACGACACGCTCCGTGAGCTCGGACTGCTCGAGCTCGAGCACCGATCCGTCGGGGAGAAGCGTCCGCCCCCACCAGGTCTTGATGGAGCCTTCGGGGCTCTCGATGGGGATCGCCACCTCGGCGACGCTCCGTCCTTCATTGGTGAGAACGATCGCGCGCAGGTGGTAGCTCGTCCGGTCCATCACGCCGGTGTCGTCCTGCTCGGTCTCGACGGTGAGGAAGACGCCGTCATGGGCCCGCGCGTTCGGATCGGCGGCGAGGGCTCGCTCCTCGGCCGAGATGGTCGGTGGGCCGGGCGCGACGAACGGGCTGTCGGGCTCGACGCCCGACGCGGGCGGGAAGCCGGAGGCGAGGGGGCTGAGGAGCGCAGCGACGACCGCGACGTGCAGGGCGGTCACGATCGGGGCGCTCCAGACTTCACGAACCGGAGCTGCGTGCGATCGGCGAGGCGGACTTCGAGAAGGAACTCCCTGAACCTGTCGTAGTCGGATGCATCGAGGCGCGCGAGCTTCAGCGACAGCTCCCGTCGGACAACGTAGGCGCCCGACGATTGGGTGATGGAGAACGAGAAATGCCCGAAGGGAGGGTCGAGCGAGATCGCCTCCGGGAGCTCGGTCGCGACGAACCCCTCGCCGGGAGAGATGGTCAGCCTCAAGATCTCCGACCGCGGGAATTGAAGGACGATCGGGTAGTACCGGACCGAGCTCGTGACGTCGGGAAGCGAATAGTGCCACGGGCCGTCGAGGCTGAACCCCCGTGCTGCGGAGCTCGTCGCGGCGCCCGCGCCGCCGACGCGTCCCTCGCAACGATAGGTGAGCTCGTCGGGCGACTTCCCGGAGGAGGTGAACGCCGACTCCGAGACATCGAAATCGGGACCGGCGCCGCACACCCTCTCGAGCGCGTCCCTGCGCGCCGACTCCGACATGGTGGGGAGGTTGCGTCGGTCGGAGTATCCGCTCTGCCCCGACTGCGCTCGGGTGAATTTCACGAGCGCGTCACCCGAGCCATCGAAGGTGACCGTCCCCTCGGTGCGCGCCACGTTATCCTCGGCAGCCGACGCGGCGAGCGTAATTTCCTTGTGGCCCGTCGCCGTCTCGACGAGGGCCTTCCCCCCGGCGGTCCACCAGGGGATCTGCCCGAACGGAAGTCCGGAGACGGGAGCCGAGACGGCGGCGGTTTCGATGGCCGCCCCCGGAGCCTTCGTGGCAACGAGGAGCTCTTCGAACTGGCTCAACGTGAGCAGGCGCGGATCCCAGTCGTGCTCGCTGCGGTCCGGCGCCAGTGCGAGGTTTGCCTCTTCGCCGGCCGCGCGCACGAGCACTGCGAAGGCCATGGCGAGCTGTAGCGGGTTTCCCCGCTTCTCGGCGAAGACTCGGTCGAAGGTCCCGAAGATCTCGGCGTTATGCCGGGCCGGCGACAGGCTGGGGTCCGATCCCGGGTAGTCGGCCTGCTCCAGGTTGCGAGCCATCCAGTCGTGGATGGCGCGGGCCTTTCCGCCCGGCGGGCCGTCTGGGGCGACGTGAGTCTCCTCGAGCGCCTTGAGCGCGCGTCGATCCGAGGGCGCGAACTCGTGGAGCTGCGTCTCGAGGAACTTGCCGGCGAAATCCCAGACGTTCTCGCCCGGTGGGACGGGCAGGGCGTACGCGAAGGTCGCGGCAGGGCGGACCTCCGCGTCAGGCGGCATGTAGGGCTCCTCAGTAGCCGGAGGAAGGTCGCGGCCGTCCACGACGCAGGCGTGCCCGCGCTGGGAGGCGTGCAGATCCATCCCCGAGGCGCGTGACAGGAGGCAGCCCGTCCGGAGATACGGGTTCGGATTCCACTCGTGATGCGTCCTCTGCACCGGCCAGCGGTGCTGAAGGATGACGCGGCTCATCCACGGATATGTCGGGGTTCGCACCACCCACCCGTAGTCGATGACGCACCCCGGTTCGACGCCGACGAGAGCCCCGCGGAACGCTCGCTGGTTGTTGCGGCCGTACTTGATTACGGGGATCTCAGTCAGAGCCTCCCGCTTCAGCTCGAGGACCTTACCGTCCGGAAGGATTGTGCGGCCCCACCACTGGACGACCGTCGCCGCCTTGTCGGCAAGGAAGATCTCGACGTTCGCCAGCTCGCGCGCGTCGGCGGAGAGGATCTTCGCGCGCCGGTGAAACGCGTTGATGCCGTACGCGGCCTCGGGCTTGCGCCCCGGGATCTGCGGGTCTCCTCCCCTCACATCGTCCCGGAGTGATTCCTCGAGGAGGATGACGCCGGCGTGGCGGCTTCCCTCGGCGTCGAAAACCATCGCCTTCTCCGCATCGGACATCACGGAAGGACCTGGCTCGATGTTGATCGGGATCTGGGGCGCGGCCTTCTCAGCGGCAACGGCTGCGACGGCACGAGCCGACATCGCGGCGAGGAAACCGATAGCTGTGAGCGCGACAGCGACGTGGCGGTTGGTCATGGGGGAGATTGAATGCAGGCGGAGTGTTTGTAACACATCCGCCTATCTCCGCTCAACCGCGGGGCGAAGCCTAGTACTGCACCAGCGTTCCGTCCCGCCGCGCCAGCCTGAGCGACCACCGGAAGACGACGAGCCCCACCGGCACGAGCACCAGCGCGAAGAGCGCCAGCACCTGGATTTCCGGAAGGAGATCCCCGAACGACGCCCCCGAGAGGAGCGCCCGGCGGATCCCGCGGAGGGCGTAGGTGATCGGGAGGAACGACGACATCGACTGCAGCCACGGAGGGAGCGCCTGCGTCGGGTAGAAGACGCCGCCGATGAGGGCCGAGGCGCTGGTCACGAACGAGTTGATCGACTCGCCGCGCTTGAAGTAGATGACGCTCGACGCGACGATGATCCCGATGCCGCAGAAGGAGAGGATCGTCAGCCCGAGGACGACGACCGACGGGAGGACGCCGCTCGCGTGGATGGCGATCGGCCGCCCCGCGATCCAGGCGACCGCGACGCCGACGGCGAGGTAGACGACGACGCGGAACGACGTGAAGACGAAGTCCCACAGCGACGAGGCGAGGACGAGCGTGGGGGTGCGGGTCGGCGAGACGAGCATCGCCTCGAGCGTTCCCGTGAGCTGCTCGTTCCGCACGCGCGAGGCGAAGGCGGTGAGCGCGACCGTGAGGTAGTGGTAGAAGGCGACGCCGACGAGGATGAAGGGGAAGTACTCCCCCCCCTCGACCCCCTTCATGGCGGGGGCCATCCCGCGGAACATGTCGGAGAGGAAGAACCAGATTCCGACCGAGACGAAGACCCCCATGAACTGGAGGACGAAAGCGCTCCGGTACGACATCTCGATGGCGAGATCGCGCCGGATGAAAGCCCACGCCTTGAGGAGGACGGAGACGAGCCTCACGACTCCGCCCCCTCGCCTGCCCCTTCTCCCGCGACGAGATCGAAGACCTCCTGGAGGCTCGCCTCGCGGCGCGAGCAGGAGAGGATCGTCCCCCCCGCCGCGAGGAGACGGCGCAGCAGCTCGGTGAGCGCCGCCCCCCCCGCGTCGACGCGCACGTCGACGACGACGCGATCGGCCGGCCCCCCCGCCTCGGGGGCGCGCACCTCGAGGGCGCACCCCGCGAAGTGCAGCGCGCCGTCGCCGCCCTGGAGGATGCGCGTCGCGGAGAGGCCCGCGATCTCGATCGCGTAGCGCTCGCGCGAGGTCTCCCACGAGCGGACCTCCTCCATCGTCCCGAAGCGCCGGACCTTCGCGAGGTGGAGGATGACGAGGCGGCGGCAGAGCGATTCCGCCTCGGGGAGGTTGTGCGTCGCGAGGAGGATCGTCTTCCCCTCTTTGCGGTTCAGCGTCCCGACGACGAACTCGCGGATGTGCTTCGCCGCCGTCGGATCGAGCGAGCGCGTCGGCTCGTCCATGAAGATGACGGGAGGATCGTGGAGGAGGGCGCGGGCGATGGCGAGGCGCTGCTTGGTGCCGGTCGAGTACTCCATGAAGGGCTGATCCGCCTTCGGCGCCATCTCCATCTTCTCGAGCAGCTCCTGGCAGCGGGCGCGGACGCGATCGCGCGGCACGTTGTAGATCGAGGCGAAGAAGTGGAGGTTCTCCCTCCCCGTGAGGCGCCAGTAGAAGGAGCGCTCGTCCGACGTGACGAGGCCGATCGAGCTCTTCACGCGGTGCTCGGCGCTCGCCGTGTCGTGGCCCTGGACGCGCGCGAATCCGCTGGTGGGGCTCACGAGGCAGGAGAGGATCTTGAGGAGCGTCGTCTTGCCGGCGCCGTTGGGGCCGAGGAGGCCGAAGATCTCGCCCGGCCGCACCGAGAACGACACGCCGTCGAGCGCGCGCACCGCCCCCTGGCTCTTGAAGGGGTGGAGGATCGTGTCGCCGATCGATCGGCGTTTCCGGAAGACCTTGCCGAGGTTCTCGATCTCGATCGCCTGCGGCGTCGCGTTCGCCATCGCGATCGATGTTAACCGATCTTTGACACCCGAGGGGGCGCTCCGATAACATCCCGCGATGCGAGAGTTGATCAGGATCCTCCTATGGCCCGCGCCGTAGGAGTCATCCCCGCGCGCTACGACTCGACACGCTTCCCCGGAAAACCCCTCGCATCCCTCGAAGGCAGGCCTCTCATCCAGCACGTGTGGGAGCGCGCCTCGCGCGCGCGGAGGCTCGACCGGATCGTCGTCGCGACGGACGACGAGCGCATCCGATCCGCGGTGGCCGGCTTCGGCGGCGAGGCGATCATGACGTCCCGCGACCACGCCTCGGGGACCGATCGCGCGGAGGAGGCGGTGCGCCGCCTCGAGGAGAAGGGGGCGGCCTTCGGCGTCGTCGTGAACATCCAGGGGGACGAGCCCCTGCTCGACCCGGAGGCGCTCGACGGCCTGGTGGCGGCCTTCGACGACGACGCGGAGCTCGGCTACGCGACGCTCGCCGAGCCTTTCACGTCGTCCGATGACATACTCGATCCCAACACGTGCAAGGTCGTCACCGACGCGGCGGGGGACGCGCTGTACTTCAGCCGGAGCCCGATCCCCTTCCTGCGCGTGACGGGGGCGGACGGGATCGAGCCGATCGCGCGCGCGATCGCGGCGCGCCCGGGGAGGACGTCGGGGTATCATCGGCACGTCGGCATCTACGCCTTCCGTCGCGCGGCGCTCGCCGAGTTCTCGCGGCTGCCGGCGGGGAAGCTCGAGAAGATGGAAGGGCTGGAGCAGCTGAGGGTGCTGGAGGCGGGACGCCGCATGCGCGTGGTGGTCTCCACGCGCGTCACGATGGACGTGGACACGCCTCAGGATCTGGAGACCGTCCGGTCGCTCCTCCACGGGAGCGGGCTGGCTCACAGGGAGGGTCGATGAGCACGAAGTACATCTTCGTCACCGGGGGGGTCGTCTCGAGCCTGGGCAAGGGGCTCGCGGCGTCGTCGATGGGGCGGCTCCTCGAGAGCCGCGGCTTCACCGTCACGCTCCAGAAGTTCGATCCGTACCTCAACGTCGATCCCGGCACGATGAGCCCGTACCAGCACGGCGAGGTCTACGTCACCGACGACGGCGCCGAGACCGACCTCGACCTCGGCCACTACGAGCGCTTCACCTCCACCGTCACCACGCGCAGCCACAACTGCACCACGGGGAAGATCTACGAGACGGTCATCAACAAGGAGCGGCGCGGCGATTACCTCGGCGCGACCGTGCAGGTGATCCCCCACGTCACCGACGAGATCAAGGCGGCGATCCTCAAGCCCTCCGAGGGGGTCGACATCCAGATCTGCGAGATCGGCGGCACCGTCGGCGACATCGAGTCGCTCCCGTTCCTCGAGGCGATCCGGCAGTTCCGCCTCGAGCTCGGCCTCAGGAACTCGATCGTCATCCACCTCACGCTCGTCCCCTACATCGCGGCGGCCGGCGAGCTGAAGACGAAGCCGACGCAGCACTCAGTGAGGGAGCTGCGGGCGATCGGCCTCCAGCCCGACATCCTCCTGTGCCGCTGCGATCGCCCGCTCGACAAGTCGCTCAAGAAGAAGATCGCCCTCTTCTGCAACGTGCCGCCGGAGTGCGTCGTCACGGCGCAGGACGTGAAGTCGATCTACGAGGTGCCGATCGTGCTCGGGCAGGAGGGGCTCGACGCGATGATCCTGAAGCTCCTCGACCTCCCCTACCGCGACAAAGACATGCGCGAGTGGGAGCGGCTCGTCGAGACGATAAGGAGCCCGCGCGACGAGGTCACCATCGGCATCGTCGGCAAGTACGTCGGCTACGAGGACTCGTACAAGAGCCTCAGCGAGGCGCTCGTCCACGGCGGCGTCGCGAACAACGTGAAGGTCAACCTCCAGTGGATCGAGGCCGAGGAGATGGAGGGGGACGCGCTCGAGGAGAAGCTCAGCGAGGTGGACGGCATCCTGGTCCCGGGCGGCTTCGGCATCCGCGGCGTCGCCGGGATGATCGAGGCGATCCGCTTCGCGCGCGAGCGGCAGATTCCGTTCTTCGGGATCTGCCTCGGCCTGCAGTGCGCGGTCATCGAGTTCTCGCGGAACGTCTGCGGGATCGCCGACGCCGACAGCAGCGAGTTCAATCCCGACACGCCGAGCCGCGTCATCTACAAGCTGCGCGATCTCCTCGGCGTGGATCAGCTCGGCGGCACGATGCGGCTCGGCAAGTACGAGTGCGTCCTCGCCCCCCACTCCTTCGCGCTGCAGGCGTACGGAACGCGCGAGGTCAGTGAGAGGCACCGCCACCGCTACGAGGTCAACAAGGAGTACCTCCCGCAGCTCACGTCGCACGGGCTCCGTGTCACCGGGACGACCCCCGACGGGAAGTTCGTCGAGATGATCGAGATCGAGGACCACCCGTGGTTCCTCGCCTGCCAGTTCCACCCCGAGTTCAAGTCGAAGCCGCTGCACCCGCACCCGCTCTTCGTCAACTTCATCAAGGCGGCGGACGGCTACCGAGCCGCCGGGCGGCCGATGGCGCAGGCCGGCTCGCGCGCGCGGTCGGCCCGCGCGGCCCGCGCGGGGCACGAGGGCGGCGCCGCCGTCCCGAAGCTGAACGAGAGGTAACGTCGCGGTGGAGATCCTCGGCAAGTCCCCGGCCGAGACGGCCCGCCGCGTCCTCGAGATCGAGGCGGCGGCGATCCGGGAGGTCCACGATCGGATCGCATCCGACGGCGCCCCGTTCGAGAGGGCCGTCGCCGCCATCCACGCGTGCGCCGGACGCGTCGTCGTGACCGGCATGGGGAAGTCGGGCCACATCGGCCGCAAGATCGCGGCGACCTTCGCTTCGACGGGCACGCCCGCTCTCTTCATGCACCCGGCCGAGGCGATCCACGGGGACCTCGGCATGGTCGTCCCCGGAGACGTCGTCCTCGCCGTGTCGAACTCCGGCGAGACGGAAGAGCTCCTGAGACTCCTCGAGAGGATCAAGCGGCTGGGCGTCACGCTCGTCTCGCTGACGGGAAGGACCGGCTCGACCCTCGCCGTCCAGAGCGACATCCACCTCCACGGCGGCATCTCGCAGGAGGCCTGCCCGATGGACCTCGTGCCGACCGCCTCGACGACGGCGGCGCTGGCGCTCGGTGACGCCCTCGCGATCGCGGTCCTCCAGGCGAAGGGATTCCGCCCCGAGGACTACGCGCAGCTCCACCCCGGCGGCCGCCTCGGAAAGAAAGTCCTGCGCGTCGAGCAGGTCATGCACTCCGGGGATCAGCTCCCCGTCGTCTCCCCGAAGGCCGCGGTGCGCGACGCGATCCTCGAGATGACGAAGAAGCGCCTCGGGCTCACCGCGGTCTGCGGCGAGGACCGGATTGTCCAGGGAATCGTCACCGACGGCGACCTGAGGCGGCTC
This sequence comes from Acidobacteriota bacterium, assembly GCA_016195325.1. Taxonomy (NCBI): domain Bacteria; kingdom Pseudomonadati; phylum Acidobacteriota; species Acidobacteriota bacterium. Next base: position 9,900 of record JACPZX010000107.1, on the reverse strand, counting down.
ATGCAGCGCCATCCCGATCCGCTGAACCACCGCGCCGACGAGATCATGTCGAAGTCGCCCGTCACGATCGGCCGCGAGGAGCTGGCGGCCGTGGCGCTGAAGAGGATGGAGGAGCGCCGCATCACCGCCCTCCTCGTCGTGGACGCCTCGGGGCGCCTCGAAGGGGTCGTCCACCTCCACGACCTGTGGCGAACGCAGTTGGTGTGAGGGTGGGACCGGCAATTCATCGTGACGCGCGAACAAACTGACGAGAGGCTCGCCAGTCCTCGAAGTCCTTGCCCACTGGGGAAACCGGAATTAGACTGGATATGAAGTCGAGTCGGTTCACCTCCCACCTTCTTCACGGCAGTTCGACTTAACCGGAGCGAGTGCAACCTTGAACCTAGGGTCCATGACTTCATCTCTAGATTTCGACAACCCGCCGGTCACCGAAGTGGTTTGCGGCATGTTGTTCAAGCCCGTGGAAGGGTTCTTGACGCCTCACATCGGCTTGCTCTGGGAAAAGTTCAAGCCGGCCTACTCGACCTGCCAGGACGTGCCTCCACTGGTTCCGATCCGGGAGTCGTTTGACCAACCGCAAAGCGCGACGATGGAACTCACCACTCTTCCTCCGCTTCCCCGAGTCTGGTTCGTGCATGACGAAGGGAATTCCGTCGTTCAGATCCAACGCGACCGGTTCTTGGTCAACTGGCGGAAGACCCAACCGAACGACGAGTATCCGCGCTATCGAAAGTTCATTCAGACATATCGCGGCCACCAGGCGACCTTTTTCAGATTCTTGACAGAGAGTGGCCTGAATGTACCCACACCGAGTCAGTACGAACTGAGCTACATCAGCCACATCCCACAAGGGCAAGGATGGAATTCATTGCAGGAGATTGGACTGGTCTTCCCTGATCTAACGTGGCGCAACGTCTCGACAAGATTCTTGTCAGATCCCGAGCATTTCGAGTGGAACACGAGCTTCCCTCTACCGAACCGGGCGGGACGGCTGCGCGTATCAGTGGCGACTGCGATTAGGCGTGATGACAACGTCTCGATATTGACGCTCGACCTGACGGCGAGAGGTATAAGCTCGGATGCAAGTCCGGACGCGATGGTTCGTTGGTGCGACCTTGCCCACGGTTGCATCGCTCGGAGCTTTGAAGATCTGACGAGCGAGGGGATCCAACACTCCACCTGGAAGAAACGCATATGAGACGGGCAGCGGCGGTACGCTTCGGGGCAGAGGCATTCGGAGAGCGACTCAATCCTTGGCTGGCGGGCGCGTCCACCATGTCGGACATCCTGGCCGAAAGCGCCCACCTGGAGTCACCGAAGTACGTTGTTCGCGGAGGTTTCTGCGCAATCATTCGGCTCACAGCCGTCTCACCATTCGACACGGGCGAACAGCGCTCGCTTCTCATGGTTCCATTCGAGCACGCTCGGTTCTCGACAGAAACAACGATCAGGCCTGCTTACACTCCATTCACGGTTGCAGGTAGTGGCTCTGAGCTACTTGGCGCCTCCATCACGGTTCCGGCGTGGACCCCGGAACCAGGCGTTCAACCAGATCCTGAGTACGCGGATGATCTTGGTGTTTTCGCCCCTAGCCATCAGCGAAAGATCGTAGCGGTTTCCGTACGCTCGTTCCGAACGATGGACCTACCCAAATGGAAGCCCGAAATCATCCTCGGGCCTCCGACACCTAATGACGATGAAGGATGACGGGTGGTATTCCCGAGCGGACGCATCTGAAAGCCTGACACAAGGCGATCTCATACCGGACTGCCCAGTGCTGGTGTGGAACGAGCAGGTAACAACGACTGACACCGCCGAATCACTGACGTCTGCTTCGGAGATTCAGCGGGCAGATCTTGTTGTGATGACTCAGGCATGCGACCTCGAACAAGGAAAAGTAAAAAACGCAATCCTCTGTCCGCATCTCTCGCTAGATCAGTATCGCGAGGGTTGGGAGGCTAGACGGCGCAAGCAAGGTCAAGTGCCAACGGAGAAGGCCTGGGCCAGCGAATTCAGCTCCGTCTGTAGTGGGTTTCGCTGGAACCTGGCAATGCTCAACGAGGGCAGAGTGGAAGATCTCGTCACGGATCACCGTGTAGTCGAGTTTCATGAAGTCTTTTCAATCCCGCGCGGGTTCCTCGAATCACTGTTGAGAGGACGTGGAAGACCCAGGCTGCGACTCCGGCCTCCGTACCGTGAGCACCTCTCCCAGGCGTTCGCCAGGTGCTTCATGCGCGTCGGACTCCCGATTGAGGTTCGATTACCGTCCCAGAGTCGTTGAAAACTGCGGTGCGGGTCGTGGGCCATCCGCCCCCACGCCCTCGACAACCGGGGTGCCTCTCGTCTACCGCAGCCCTTGCCCCGCGACGCCTGCTGCGATAGCGTGGCTCATTCCATCTCGTCCACCCTTCACGCGCTTTCCGGAGGAATCTCGCCCCCATGATCGCTCTGCGAACCGTCGAACGATTCCTGTCCGGCGCGAAAGGACAGGCCCTCCGCGAGGGAACCCGTTACGCGCGGGAGGCTCGTGTCGGCGACCTCGTCGGCTCGGAATCGAGCATCTCGACGGTCGTCCGAGGTGGGACGGGAGACTTCGAGGTCGCTCTCTGGTCCGAAGCCGGCCGCCTCGTTCATCGGTGCAGTTGCCCGTCATGGCGCAACCCCTGTAAACACCAGGTGGCCGCGGCGCTGGCCCTTCATCGATCCCTGATCGAAACCGACGTGTCCCGATCGCGGCGCCAGAGCGACGGCGGCAGGCGGGCGCCCTTGAAGGTCGTTCCGGCGCGGCCCACCGCATCGAGCGCCGGTCACCTCGATCCCGACGCACCTCGCCGCCGCGCCCTCGAGGAGAGGGTCACCGCAGCCCGCCGCGAGAAGCTCGAGCTGGAATTCGAAACGCCCCCGTTCGTCCGCGTCGGAAGCGCCTCCGGGTTCACCTACCTGGTGCACATGCGGGGCGGCGCCGAAGGCCCCCACTCGTGCGAGTGCCCCGACTTCGAGGCGAACCGGCTCCACACGTGCAAGCACGTGGAGAGCGTGAGGCGGTTTCTTTCTAGACCTCCGGCGCGTGCCCCCCGAGGGCATCGCCTAGCCGCCGGCCGTTCGCGGGTCTACCTCCACTTCGGTGAGGTGATCGAGCCGCGCCTGTTCGGCGTCGAGAAGGGCGCCCGATCGATCGCGACGCCGCTGCCGCGGGAGGTGCGGGAAGCGTTCGACGAGGCCGGGCACTCCCTCCGGCCGCTGGCCCGCGATCCGGAGGATCTCCTTCGCTGGCTCTCGGGATTCGGGGAACACGTAGAGGCCGACGCACTCGATTGGCTCAGGCTCCGGGTCGGCCGGAGGCCGATCCTTCCGAGCGGCGATTTCGCCAGACTTCTTCCTCAACTCGAGTTGAACCCGTATCCCTACCAGTGGACTGGGGCGAAGTTCTTGGCGACGACGGGACGGGCGCTCCTCGCCGACGAGATGGGGCTCGGGAAGACCGTCCAGGCGATTCTCGCGGCCGCGGCGCTCCGCAAGGCGGCGAAGCCGGTTCTCCACGTGACGATCGTCTGTCCCGCGAGCCTGCGGGGCGGGTGGCAGGACGAAGTCCGCAAATGGCTGAAGGAGGACTCCGTCCCACTTGAGGGGCCGGCGGCTTCGCGTGCCGGGACGATCGCCTCTCGACCTTCGTGGCTCGTCACTCACTACGAGCAGGTGTGGCGTGACCTCCCGCACCACCAGGCCCATCCCCCCGACCTCCTGATCATCGACGAGGCGCAGCGGGCCAAGGGCCTCAGGACGCGGACCGCCCGCGTTCTCAAGGCGATTGGCGCGCGACACGTCTTCGCGCTCACCGGAACCCCCCTCGAAAACCGCATCGAGGACGCCTACGCCATCGCGCAGCTCATCGATCAGCGCCTGCTCCCCCCTCTGTGGCAAATCGATCGCGATCACTTCGTGCGCGACGACGAGGGCCACCGCGTCCTGCTTTACCGCAAGCTCGACGTCCTCCGCGCGCGCCTCGCGCCGGCGTTTCTCCGACGCCGGAAGGAGGACGTTTCGCTCGAGCTGCCCGAGAGAATTCGCTCACTTGTCTTCGTCCCGATGCACCCCGCCGTGGAGGCGACGTACGAGGAGGTGATGGCGCAGGTCGCGAAGATCGCGCACAAGAAGCCCCTACTGCCCCCAGATCTGGAGCGCATGCAGCGACTGCTCACGATCGCGCGTCGCTGCTGCGACGGTCCGCACATGCTGAAGTCCCCCGGAAAGGGCGGCGGGCCCGCGCCGAAGCTCGCCGAGCTCGAGGCACTCCTCCAGGACCTGTGCCTCGGCGAGAAGAGGAAAACAGTCGTCTTCTCGGAGTGGACGGACATGACCGCGCGGGTCGAGGAATCTTGCGGAAAGCTGCGGCTCCCCGCGTTTCACCTGCACGGCGGCGTCGCCGTGGGACGGCGCCCGGCGCTCATTCGCGCTTTCTCCAATCACAGCGGGCCCGCGGCTTTCATCAGCACCGATGCCGGGGGCGTGGGGCTGAACCTCCAGGCGGCCGATGCGGTGATCAATCTCGACCTTCCGTGGAACCCGTCGCGCCTCGAGCAGCGGATCGCCAGGGTGCATCGGATTGGCTCCAAGCGCGCCGTCCAGGTCGTGGTCCTCGTCACGAAGAACTCCATCGAAGAACGGATGCTCCACCTGCACGAGACCAAGAAGAATATTCTCGAGAACGTCTGGTCGCGAGACGGAGCCGAGACGATTGCGGCGCCCGGCGGAAGCGGCGCTTTCCGCGAGATGGTCGACGGGCTTCTGTCGAAGCGCGAGCCCTCGCCGATCGCGCGGACGGTTGCGCGGGCCGAACGGCCCCGCCCCTCGAGTCCGCCCCCCGAATTGAATGGCGACGGATGGACGCGGCCTGCCCCCGGCCGGGTGGTGGATCCAGCCGCGCTCGCGAGGGCGATCGCCTCGGTCGCCCCGACGCTGGCCGAAGAGCACAGACGGTCACTCGCGACGGTGTTCCGCGCACTGGCCGAAGCGTTGGAAGTCGACGGAGGGTGAATCCATGAGCCTGTCGCGACGATCTTTCATCCGGAGCGCCTCGGCCTCGGGGCTCGGCGCCGTGGCGGTCTCGATCCTCGCGGCGCGAGGGCGCGAGGCGCTCGCGGCGACGCCCGAGGAGCATCCCGCGCCGGCCCCCTCCGCCTCGAAGGCCTCGCTCATCCGCATCGACAGCAACGAGAACCCTTACGGCCCCGCCCCCGCGGCGCTCGACGCCATGCGCGCGGCCTTCGGGGAGGCGAACCGCTACCCCGACGAGCCCGCGGACCTCCTGAGGGAGGCGATCGCGATGAGGCACGGCGTCGCGGTCGAAAACGTGCTCATCGGCTGCGGATCCACCGAGATCCTGAAGGCCTGCGCGGCCGCGTTCACGTCGGGAGAGCGCGGCCTCGTGACCGCCGCGCCGTCGTTCGAGTCGCTCGCGCGCTTCTCGGACGCGCGCGGGGCGAAGGTCGTCGCGGTGCCGGTGACGGGGACGCTCCAGCTCGACCTCGACGCCATGGCGCCTGCGGCGTCCGGCGCCGGCCTCGTCTACGTCTGCAACCCGAACAACCCGACCGCGGCGATCCGCTCCGCCCGGGAGGTTGCCGAGTTCATCGCGAGGGTGGGGAAAGAGTCGCCCGAGACGACGATCCTCGTGGACGAGGCGTACTTCGATTTCGTCGCCGATCCCGGGTACGGCACCGCGGTGCCGATCGCGATGGAGAGCCCGCGCGTCGTCGTGGCGCGCACCTTCTCGAAGATCTTCGGCCTGGCGGGAATGAGGGTCGGCTACGCCGTCGCGAAGGCCGGGACGATTGCCGCGATGCGTAAGCACGTCCTCTTCGACTCGGTGAACGGTCTGGGCGCGGCGGCGGCGATCACGTCGCTGAAGCTCCAGGGGCACATCGAGGCGCAGGCGAAGCTCAACGCCGACGCGCGCGATTTGACCCGGCTGTTCTTCGAGGGGGCGGGGTTCAAGGTTTTCCCCTCGCACGCCAACTTCATGATGGTGGACGTGAAGCGCGACTCACGCGCCTTCCGAGAGGCGTGCCGCGCGCACGGCGTGGCGGTGGGGCGACCCTTCCCGCCGCTGACGACCTTCGCCCGCATCTCGATCGGAACCGCCGACGAGATGCGCCGCGCGTGTGACGTCTTCAAGTCGGTCCTGGCTTAGGGCTCGACCGGAGGCGCGTTCCGGTTCCTGAGCTCGAAAGCTCCCATGTCGGGGAGCGCGATCCCATCGCCGTCGCCGTCCTGAACGCGCGGATCCCCCGCGATATCGGTCGCGGGGACCTCGGGAGTGATTCGCCCGGCGTCGACGCAGCGGCTCCTCCGCCTCAGTCGGAACTCGTGCCCCGCGCGGTCCACGAACTGCGGGCTCGAGGCGATGTTCCAATTCTTGCCGGTCCGGTTGCCGATGTCCCCGGAGTAGTTCGCGATGCTGCTCCCGTTCACGTCGTTCGCCTGGAAGGTGATCGGCGTGAAGCTCCCGCCCGTCACCCTCACCCCCGTGCCGCTCCCGGCGATGATGTTGTTCTCGATCAGAGTCGTCTGGCCGTCGTTCGCGGTGCGCGTCCCGGTCGTCGTCAGATCGAACCCGCGACCGCAGTCGACGAGCGTGTTGTTCACGATCTGAAGGTCGTAGCCGCTCGACACGGTCGAGCCCGGGGCGACGTCCGGGTAGCTCCACGTGACCCCGATTCCCGTCGGCACTCCGTCCATGACGTTGTTCGTGATGCGAATGCGCCCCGCGCTCGCGCCGTCGGTGCCCCTCACGCCGAAAACCGAGACGCCAGTGTGGAGGAACCGATTCGCTTCGATCCTGACGTCGAAGCTCTGATTCCCCTGCGCGTTCTCGTCCTCGAACGAGACCCCGGCGTCGTGAAACGTCGATCCGGTAACCGTGAGATCGACCCCGATGAAGTTCGTGCCGCCGGCGCCTACCTGGATTCCCCCGGAGAGGAACTCGGATCCGGAGACGACGACGGTTCGATGGCCGTCGAGCCCCGCCGAGACTCCTAGACCCTCCCCGTTGAAGCGGGTGCGAACGATCGCGACGTCGATCTTGGATCCGGTCCTTCCGTCGACGAAGGTGGTCCCAATCACGCTCTCCGCAAGGGTGAAAGTGACGATCCCGTCGGTGCTCGCGGCGAAGTTGAGCCATGCCGACGAACCGTCGAGTCTGGAAATCGAGACGACGGCGGCCGTGTAGTTGAACGAAAGGGTTCCGTCCCGGAGGACGATGTCCTCGACCGTCACCGTCGAGGGGTAGTCGTTGGCCCCGAGCGCCACGTCGCCCCCGTCGAAGGTCAGGTTGCGGATGACCACGTCCAGCGGACCGGAATCGTTGTACCCGTCGAGAACCGTCCGGCCCTTCGCCCGCAGGATCGTCGTCGCCGCACCGCTCCCCTCGAGCGTGACGCCGTCGCGCGGGATGATCAGATCCTCGACGTACGTGCCGGGGCCTATGTGGATGGTGCTCGTCGCGTTCGAGGCGCTGAGAGCCTCCTGAACCGTGTCGAAGGGGTGATCGGGCGTCCCGTCCTCGAGGGGATCGCTGACGTTCGGGTCGCCGGGGCCCGGATCTCCGGGCGCGTCGCCGTCGACGTACATGGAAGTCACGTCGAAGACCGTGAGGATCACCTCGTTCGACAGCCCTCCCATCGGGGCCGGCGACTCGACCGTGATCGGAACGACGTCCGGCCCGGCGACGAGATCTGCGGAAACGTTTGCGAGAAACCGAGTCGGCGACTGTGGAAAGGCCGCGATGGGATTTCCCGCCCATTGAACGAAAGCGAACTGGGGCCCGAAGGAGGTTACGAAGTTCGTCCCGGTCACCTCGAGCACGAAGTCCCCCGATCCGGCCGCGACCCGCGCCGGGCTGATGCTCGTGATCGTCGGGACGAACTTCGTGACGCCGCCGACGGTCAGGACGGGACTGCGGTACCCGGCGTCGTGGCCGATCAGACTCGAGGCATTCTCCCCCGAAATACGGAAGCCGATGAAGGTCTGGTGTGCGTCCATGGCAGCCTGGACCGCCGCCGTCACGTTCAGGCTGAGCGCGGTGAAATTGGCGGAGAGAGGGATTTCAGCCACGAGCGCTCCGGCGGAAAAATCGCTCGGCGTGACGGCACCGTCTCCCTCGTAGGCCGAGAGGTGGAACGCCACGCCCGTGCCGGCGAGGATGTCGTAGCCGACGCCGAGCGTCGTCGTCGGAATCGTCCCCGACAGCCCCGAGATGTCGAACTCGACGACGACGCGATCCTCGGAACCGGGGACGACCGCCTTGCCGACCGCAAGAACCCCGGAGAGCATCGGCCCCGATCCGCTGTCGCGGAGCCCCGCGAGCGCGACCGGCGGCACCTCGAACCGGACGACAGCCCGGGCTGGCGAGACGGCGAGCAAAACGAGAACGCAGGCGATGAGGAGGAGACGGACGGGACTGCGGGGCGTGTTGAGCATGGTCGACCTCTCGGCGGGCGAAGCTTAAGCGGGGGAGTGGGTACCTGAGATTCCATACGCCGATCGACGCGCGCTGTCAATCGATTTTCGTTTACATCCCCTATTTCAATCCGGCCCCCCGGCCTCCCCGCCGCGCCAGATACCCCTCGAACTCACGGTCGAGGGCCGCCCGCCGCTCGCGCCACGAAGCGCGCATCTCCGCCTCCGTCTCGATGTGATCGTACCCGGGGGAAACGATCGGCTCCGCGCGCTCGACGGCTAGCACGATGACCGACGCCACGGGAAAATCGACCCCCTCCTCCCCGAGGACCCGCGCCTTCGCCCCGCGGTAGATCTCGTCGTCGACGTGCACCGACGCGGGCCCCGAGAACCGGTAGCCGCGCCGCGACAGGTGCTCGACGACGTTGATCTCCATCCACCGGCGGGCCGACACATTGGCGCGCGTTCGGGGCGAGGCGATGTCGAGGAAGAAGAGGCGCCCCTCGTCGAGGACGCGGATCGTCCCCTTCGGCGAGAGGTTGGGGCGGCCGTCGGCGGAGACGGTCGCGGCGAAGCAGAGGTGCGCGGACTCGATCACCGCCCGCATGTCGTCGGTCAGCATCGGGCCATTCCTACTTCTCCTGGCGCGCGAAGTTATCTCCCGTACGCGCGCTCGACCTTCGCGACGCGCACCACGTAGTCCTCGTACCAACGCTCCCGCCCCTGCCGCTGCGCCCCCAGGTGCTCGACGTCGCGCTTCCACCCGGCGATCGCCTCCTCGCTCTCCCAGTACGACACGGTGATCCCCGCGCCGTCGGCGCCGCGCACGCTCTCGAGGCCCAGGAATCCCGGGCGCCGGGAGGCGAGGTCGACCATCCTCTCCGACATGGCGGCGTAGCCGGCGTCGCCGTCCGTCCGGCGCGACGTGAAGATGACGGCATAGTACGGGGGATTCGGCGTCGTGGCGATGGGGGAGATCGGGGAATCCATCGGGTCCTCCATCTGCGGAAGGGGGGGGCGGTGACAGATCAATATGATAGCGGTCTGGACGGGCCGGAGGCCCGCAGGGACTTGACGGATTACCGTACCGCATGTATGGTTTACCGTATGAAGACCACGCTCATCATCCACGATACCGTCATGGAGCGGCTGAAGGAGCGGGCCGCGAAGACCGGTTGCACGATCTCCGAGCTGGTCGAGGACGCCCTTCGCCTCTTCCTCAAGGAGAAACCGAAGACGAACCATCTCCCTCCCCTGCCGACACTCAACCTGGGCCCGTTCCTCGTCGACATCACGGACCGGGAGGCCCTGTACGCCGCGCTCGAGGACGACGGCGACGACGAGAAGAAGCCGTAGTGTTCGTCGTGGACACAAATGTCCTGCTCTACGCGGCCAATGGACAGTGCGCCGAGCACGACCGATGCCTGCGGCTCGTGAGTGAGT